>NZ_DHEI01000031.1:8130-19751 GCF_002399805.1 Flavobacterium sp. UBA4854 | reverse complement strand
ATGAAAGACAAAGTAGCTCCAAACAAAATCGTTTTGGGTGCTGCAAGCGATAAACTTCCGTTTACGCTAACTTCAAACATTGACACTATTTCTGATTCAGAAAGTGCTGTTCAGTTATTTTTTGAAGGCGAATTCAATGCTATGATGGCAATGATGGTTAAAGGTCCAATCAGTAAGTTTATTGAAACTTTAGCAAACAATATGAACAAGCTTTAATAATGGTGAATTATAAATTAAAAGTCCAATCTAACGATTGGACTTTTTTTATGTACATTTTTTACGTTACTATTGTCATTTCGACGTAAGGAGAAATCTCCACAAGTAGCTCCGTTCCTAAAATTGTCAATCTTTGTAGAGTTTCTCGTGAAGATTTCTCCTTACGTCGAAATGACAAACAATGTGGTAACTTTAGGTTAGACGCACTGCAGTGCGTCTCTACGAAAAACCTTTGAACCTTTGAACCTCTGTACCTTTGCAACTCTCAATAAAGCATCTTAACTTCTTTAATCTCAAATTCAGCGACAGAATCATCTTCTAATAAAACTTGCAGTTTTCCTATTGGAGAAACGCCTTGAATGATTCCCATAAAATCTTGTTCATTATTGTCTCTAAATGCTGTTGGAACGCCTTTTTTAAATAAAAAATTAAAGTACTCGTTCCAGAAATTTTGAGATTCCGTTTTCCAAGACTGAATCTTTTCTTTTAACTTTTCAACAATTAAAATTGCTATTTCTTCTTTCTCAAAAGGTTTTCCTGAAATTACTGCCAGTGAAGAAGCGTTAGGCAATTCTTCAAAATCGGTTTGATTGACATTGATTCCGATTCCGACAACTGACACAATTCTGCCATCGCTTTTTAAGGTATTTTCGATTAATATGCCAACAAGCTTCTTATTGTATGACAGAATGTCGTTTGGCCATTTAATACAGATATCAGGAATATTTAACGATTTTAAAACCTCTGCAATCGACAAAGCGACCAAGACACTTAAATTGAAAACTTCTTCATTACTAAAGAGAAAATCCTTCACCAAAACGCTCATAGTTAGATTTTTACCCGCTTGAGTCTTCCACACGCCACCAACTTGACCTTTTCCTTTTGTCTGATTTTCAGCTGTTACCACAGTGAAATTCTCCAGTTCATCCTGACTTGCTAATGATTTTAGAAAGTCGTTTGTAGAATCTATGGCATCGAGTTTGATTAGTTTCATTAAATAATTTAAATATCTTAGTTTAATATTTTGTTAAGGTTCAAAAATAATCACAAAATTTGGTAACTTTACAAATTCATATAAAATAATTCATGGCGAAAAAGACTGTTAATAATGATGTTCTACTGGCGAACATAATCAAAGGGATTGAGGAAGTAAAAGGAAATGATATCGATATTCTTGACTTAAGAGAAATAGATACAGCTGTATGCGACTATTTTGTTATTTGCAACGGTAGCTCAAACACCCAAGTAAACGCCATTGTAAACTCAATTCAAAAAATTGTATCAAAAGACTTAAAAGATAAACCTTGGCACGTAGAAGGAACCGATAATGCAGAATGGGTTTTAATGGACTATGTACATATTGTAGTACACGTTTTCCAGAAACATATTCGCGAATATTACAACATCGAAAGCCTTTGGGGCGATGCCAAAATAACTTCAATCGAGAACAAATACTAAAGAAACTTTCATTAAATGGCTAAAGATAATAATCCAAATCCGAATAAATTTAAAATAAGTCCTTGGTTAATATACACCGCAATACTTTTAGTTTTTTTATTCATAAGTTTTGCCACAGGAGGATCAAGCTTAAGCGAACCTGCCCAATTAACTTCTTCTAAATTCAACACCCTTCTAGAAAAAGGACAAATTGAAAAAGTAATTGTTTACAACAAAGCAGAAGCTGAGGTATATTTGAATGCTGCGGCTCTTAAAGACCCAGCAAACAAAAAAGTTGCTGAAGATATTTTCAAACAGCCAAATAAAGGCCCACATTATACGCTGGAAATTGGTAATGATCAAATCTTTCAAACTAAATTAGAAAAAGCAGTTAGTGAAGGAAAACTGAAAGACTTCAACTTTCTTCAAAAAAATAACTGGAGCGATATTTTAATTAGCTTACTTCCGATCATCATTATTGTTGGTGTATGGATTTTCATTATGCGTAAAATGTCTGGCGGAGGTGCTGGCGGAGGCGGACAGATTTTCAATATCGGAAAATCTAAAGCTAAATTGTTTGATGAAAAAACAGATATTAAAACTACATTTAAAGATGTTGCAGGTTTAGAAGGTGCTAAAGAAGAAATTCAAGAAATTGTAGAATTCCTTAAAAACCCTGAAAAATACACTAACCTTGGAGGTAAAATTCCGAAAGGAGCTTTATTGGTAGGACCTCCGGGAACTGGTAAAACTTTATTGGCAAAAGCAGTTGCTGGTGAAGCACAAGTGCCTTTCTTTTCTTTATCTGGTTCAGATTTCGTAGAAATGTTCGTAGGAGTTGGTGCTTCACGTGTACGTGACTTATTTAAACAAGCTAAAGAAAAATCTCCTGCTATTATTTTCATTGATGAGATCGATGCTGTTGGTAGAGCGAGAGGAAAAAGCAATATGTCTGGCGGAAACGACGAAAGAGAAAACACTTTGAACCAATTACTGACAGAAATGGACGGTTTTGGTACAAACTCTAACGTAATCGTTTTGGCTGCAACAAATAGAGCCGATGTTTTAGACAAAGCTTTAATGCGTGCAGGACGTTTTGACAGACAAATTTTTGTTGACTTACCAGATATTAGAGAAAGAGCTGAAATCTTCAAAGTGCATTTAGCACCAATCAAAAAAGTTGAAGGTCTTGATTTAGATTTCTTAGCAAAACAAACGCCTGGATTCTCTGGTGCTGATATTGCAAATGTTTGTAATGAAGCTGCATTAATTGCTGCTCGTAACAACAAAGCTGCAGTTGACAGACAAGATTTCCTTGATGCCGTTGATAGAATTATTGGTGGTCTTGAAAAGAAAAACAAAATCATTACTCCAGACGAAAAAAGAGCAATCGCTATTCACGAAGCTGGTCACGCTACTGTAAGCTGGATGCTAGAGCATGCTGCACCACTTATTAAAGTAACAATTGTTCCTCGTGGACAAAGTTTAGGAGCTGCATGGTATTTACCAGAAGAGAGACAAATCGTGAGAACAGATCAAATGTTAGACGAAATGTGTGCTACTATGGGTGGTAGAGCTGCCGAAAAAGTAACTTTCGACAGAATTTCGACAGGTGCATTAAGCGACTTAGAAAAAGTAACTCGCCAAGCTCGTGCAATGGTAACCATTTACGGATTGAATGATAAAATAGGAAATGTTACCTATTATGATTCAAGTGGACAAAGCGAATACAACTTCTCTAAACCGTATTCTGATGAAACTGCAAAAATTATTGACAAAGAAATTTCAGAGTTAATCGAAGGGCAATATCAGAGAGCAATTCAAATTTTAGAGGAAAACAAAGATAAGTTAAACCAACTTGCTGATATTCTGATTGAAAAAGAAGTAATCTTTAAAGATGATTTAGAAAACATATTCGGAAAACGTACTTTTGACAAAAATTTAGAAGAAGTAGTTTCATAAGTAATTACGAAATACGTAATAATTTTTTAAAATCTTAATTCAAAATACCCTTTTGAATTAAGATTTTTTTATCTTTGAACGTTTTCAATTAACATGTAAAGCATTTCATATAAAAAATGAATTTTTTCAAAAAAATATTTGGCTCTAGTGAAGCCGCTTCTGACGAAGAGAACGAAAGCGAATATGCGGGAACTTCTGCGCAGAACAGTCATTTATCTTTAGACGAGCAATTTATTTTCAATTTCAAAAAAAATGGAGGTAAATTTTTGTACTGCGAAAACATGGAAGAAGTTAACGAGCAGTTTGAAAACATTTTAGAAGAAAACGATTGGTTTGAAAATGAAGTTTTATGTTACGAACCTGCCCTTTTTAGCTTATTAGAAGAAAATAAATTATTTTATATCGCGCCAACAAAACCAAGATTCTTATTGGCAAGTTGTGAAAACCTTATAGCAGATGAAGGATCTGTTTTATTTTCATCAAGACAAATCAGACAGAATAAACCAAACGAATTGCCCGCAAACATTGTTATTATAGCAACCACAAGCCAAATCCTTCCCATGAAAAGTGACGGATTGAGCGCTATAAAACGTAAATACGAACGAGACTATCCTACTAATATCACTACAATAAAATATTTCGAAAAAGCGAAAGACGAAGATTTTACACAATACGGAAGTGTTGCTAAAAACCTTTATTTATTGCTTCTAGAAGATCTTTAAGATGAACGAAACACTGAAGAGGGCCATTTCTGGTGCTGTTTATATCGCTTTATTATTAACTTCTATATTGTTTTCTACAGAAAGCTTCATTACCCTTTTTGGCGTTTTCTTGATTATCACGATATATGAATTTTCTAATATTGTAAACTTAAACAAAGTATTTTCTATTCTTTTTGGAACTTTAGTTTATTCTGCAATTATTCTTGTAAGCCATTATAACAAGCAAACAACTAAATTTTTAAACGATTCATTTAATACTAATATTAGTTTAGAAACCAATATCAAACAGTTGGATTTAATTCTTCTAGCTATTACAATTGTAGTTTCTATAAAATGCATCATATTCTTATTTTACGATTCGGTTCAAAAAATAAGCACTTCTTCAAAATATTTGTATCTGCTTGGATACATTACACTTCCTTTTGTATTTATTGTAAAAATATCTTTTGGAACAAACGATTATAATCCGAAAATCATTTTAGGATTATTTGTATTAATCTGGACTAATGACACTTTTGCTTATTTAGTCGGGAAATCAATGGGAAAACACAAATTATTCGAGCGAGTTTCTCCTAAAAAAACAATCGAAGGTTTTCTTGGCGGTGTCGTTTTTGCCGCATTTGCTGGTTTCTTAATTTCTAAACTCTACATCCAGCCTAAACCTGAATTTAGCAGCACATCGATTTTAATCTGGACTATTATCGCATTAATCGTAAGCATTTTTGGAACTATTGGAGACTTGATAGAATCCAAATTTAAACGAATTGCTGGCATAAAAGACAGTGGTTCAATAATGCCTGGTCATGGAGGTATTTTAGATCGATTAGATAGTGTTATATTTGTAGCACCAATTATATTTTTATTTTATCAAATTTTATATTATGTTTCATAAAGAAGGAGGCCCGTCCATTTTATTAGGTACTGTATTTACTGTAGCTGTACTTTTAATTGCTGAAAGATTTATTGATATCAATTGGCTTAGAATGCTTGTTCAAATTGCAGCGCTTGTAATTTTGATCATTATTTTACAATTCTTCAGAAATCCGAAGAGAATTGCAGTTAGAAACAGTGATCACATCCTAGCTCCAGTTGATGGAAAAGTGGTGGTTATTGAAGAAGTTTATGAAGGAGAATATTTCAAAGACAAACGTTTACAGGTTTCTATTTTTATGTCGCCAATAAATGTTCACGTAACACGTTACGCGATGGATGGTATCATTAAATTTAGCAAATACCACCCTGGAAAATTCCTTGTTGCTTGGCACCCAAAAGCAAGTGAAGAAAACGAAAGAACTACAGTTGTAATCGAAAATGAAACTTTTGGCGCTATTTTATATAGACAAATTGCTGGTGCATTGGCTCGTAGAATTGTAAATTACGCTAAAGAAGGAATGCAAGTTGTTCAAGGAACTGATGCTGGTTTCATTAAATTTGGATCGAGAGTAGATTTATTTTTACCTTTAGGTACGCCTATTAATGTTGAGTTAAATCAAAAAGCAATTGGTGGTAAAACAATTATTGCTACAAAAGCATAAATGACTGATAAAGATTTAGATATTCGCTTTGCTAAAGCTGTAAAAGTTGCAATGACAATGACTCAAGCCTCACTTCCACAAGATGTGCAGTTAAGGCTTTACGCTTTTTACAAACAAGCTACTTTTGGAACAGCTGTTTACAATCAATCTGAAAATTTTGATTTAAGAGACGCTTTTAAAACGAATGCATGGATGCAGATTAGCCATATGTCTGTTGATGAAGCAAAGGAAAACTATATCGAGATCATCAATTCATTAACATCAAAATAAAATATTATGAAGAAAAACGTTGTTTTTTTCAGCACTTTAGCTTCATTTTTACTATTATTTTCCTGTAAAGAAGATAAACTGGTTGAAGTAGTTGAAGTTCCTCTTCCAACAAAAGAAGAGAAAATAACTATTGGTTCACCAAATGATGTTAAAGCCGATCCTGGATCTTTTGAAATGATGAAATTGCCATTTAATTATGATGCACTTTCGCCCGATATTAGAACTTTGACTTTAGAAACTCATTATTCTAAGCATTATTTATCATATACAAACAATTTCAACAAAGAGATTGTTTCCACTGAATATGAAAATATGCCAATCGAGGATATTTTAAAAAAGTTAGATTTAAATAATGCCAAACTTCGTCAGAATGCAGGCGGATATTACAATCATACGCTTTATTTTAATATTTTAACTCCAAAAGAGCAAACTCCTAAAGATACGCTTTCTGGGTCGATTAATAAAGAATTTGGTTCTTTTACCAATTTAACAAACCAATTTAAAGCGCAATCTGAAAAGCAGTTTGGTTCTGGATGGGTTTGGCTTGTTGTTGACAGATATGGTAAATTACAAATTACTACAACTGACAATCAAGACAATCCATTAATGAAAAATGCTTTAATTCCAGGAACCCCAATTATGGGAATTGATCTTTGGGAACATGCTTATTACTTGGATTATCAAAACCGAAAAGGCAGTTATATTGATGCTTTTTACAGTCATATCAATTGGGAAAAAGTAAATGAATATTACGTTGAAGCCCTCAAAAAGGTTAAAAAAGTATAGAAAAAAAGCTGATGCAATTAAGTATCAGCTTTTTTTTATACCTTTTAGGTACTTAAACGAAAATCATGAAAGACATTGCCAATCGTTTCGTAGAAAACCCTTTACTATCTCCATCAGATTTACCACCAAGCAGAGAAGGTCTTGAAATCACTTGCTTATTAAATCCTGGTGTATTTCAATTTCAAAACAAAATCTGGTTGGCTGTACGAGTAGCTGAAAGACCAAAACAAATTGAGAATATCATTTCGTTCCCGATTTTGACGGAAGCAGGAACAATTCAAATTATTGAAATTTTAAAAGATCATCCTGAACTTATAGCAACAGATGCACGTGTAATTAACTATCAAGGCGTTGATTATTTAACCACTTTATCACATATTCGTTTATTATGCAGCGAAGATGGAAAACACTTTTACGAACCAGAAAACTATCCGCATTTGGTTGGCGAAGGAATACTAGAAACTTTTGGAATTGAAGACTGTCGCGTCTCTTTAATTGAAGGAAAATATTACCTCACTTTTACTTCTGTTTCGCCAAGTGGTGTAGGCGTTGGTTTAAGAACTACTACTGATTGGAAAAATTTTAAGAAACATGGACTAATATTTCCTCCGCACAATAAAGACTGTGCTATTTTTGAAGAAAAAATTAATGGATTATTTTATGCCTTACATCGCCCAAGCAGTGTAGATATTGGCGGAAATTATATCTGGATTGCTTCTTCTCCTGATGGGATTCATTGGGGAAATCATAAATGCATTATAAAAACTAGGAAAGAAAGCTGGGACAGCAAAAGAGTTGGTGCTGGTGCCGCACCAATAAAAACAGATTTAGGCTGGCTCGAAATTTATCATGGAGCCAACGAATTTCATCAATATTGTTTAGGTGCTTTTTTATTGGACTTAAAAGATCCGACAAAAGTGATTTCAAGAACCGAAACTCCAATTATGTTTCCTAAAACCAATTATGAGTTAAGTGGTTTCTTTGGAAATGTCGTTTTCACAAATGGTCATATTATCGAACCAGATGGCGATACATTAACAGTATATTACGGCGCTTCAGACGAATTTGTTTGTGGTGCTCAATTTTCAATTAGAGAGATTCTTTCGTTACTTAAAAAGCTTTAAAAACAAAAAAAAACTTGCTTAGATGTTTCTCTAAACAAGTTTTCTCTTTTTATAATCTAAAACTTTTATTTTAACTCTAAAATTAAAGATTCTGAAGGTTGGATTGCAATTTTTGCCTCTCCTTCTCCATTCTGAACTTTTAATACAAATGTTTTATTTAGATATAATTGTTCTTTCAATTGATATTCTCCATCTTTTAAATTCCATTTTGAAATAACCGATGAAGGAACTTTTAAATTAAATTCGCTTCCTTTCTCAGAAGAGAAATTAGCAATTACAATCAGTTTTTGATTTTCTGACCAACGTGCATAAGAGTACAATAACGCATCGTAACCTTCATTACTTTGTCTGTTTGCTGATTGAATTTCTTCAAAACTTCCCATCAAAGCACTGCTTTTGATTGTAAAATTCAATAACCGTTTGTAAAAATCACGCAATTCTTTTTCTGAAGCAGAAAGTTGTCCACCATCAAATTTACCATCATTCATCCAACGTTGATGATTTGGAACTCCGATATAATCAAAAATGGATGTTCTTGAGCGTTTTCCAAAACCTGCATCTTCATTTCCGGCCTCTCCTACTTCTTGTCCGAAATAAATCATTGTTGGAGAAGTGCTAATTGTCGCCGAAACAACCATCAGTGGTTTACCTCTTTCAGGCGTTCCTGCAAATTCTGGACTTGCTAAACGCTGTTCATCATGATTATCTAGAAAATGAAGCATATGATGTTCGATATCTGTCATTCCGTTTTGGATTTTTGTTAATTCATCAGGTGAAGATTTTCCTCGAATAACATCTTTCAGTTTATCATACGTTTCTACTTTATCGTACAAATAGTCCATTTTTCCTAAACGAATATAGTTTCGATATTCATTCGGATTATAAACTTCAGCCAATAAAAAAGCGTTCGGATTTTTCATTTTAATTGATGAGTTCATATAACTCCAAAATTCATACGGAACCATTTCTGCCATATCGTAACGAAATCCATCTACACCTTTTGCTGTCCAGTATAATGCAATGTCTCTAAACTTTTTCCAAGAATCTGGAACGTCTTTATCTTGCCAAAAAGCAAAATGTTCTTGATAGCTTTTTTGGTCAAAACCACTAGGAAGTTCAGAGAAATCTTTAATTCCGTCTGGACGCACTCCGTAATTTACTTTTACCGTTTCGTACCAATCGTTTTGGTCTGGCTTGAATTTTCTAGAACCATTTCCAGTCCATTTTGCTGGATTTTCATCAAATTTCCCATCAATTAATGGATTTTTTTCTCCATTTAAAGGAATATCTCCGTCCGGAATTTCAAAATGCTCTTTAGGAATATAATAAAAATTATTATCTCGTTTGTATTCAACAGAAACATCATCATCTGCACCAAAATCCCTTACGCCTACAGGATTCGATTTCCCTTCATACTTTCTTGCAATATGATTCGGAACAATATCGATAATCACTTTCAAACCTGCGTTATGAGTACGTTTTATTAAAGCTTCAAACTCTTCTAAACGTTTTGCAGGATTTACAGCCAAATCTGGATTGACGTTGTAGTAATCTTTGACTGCATAAGGAGAACCTGCACGGCCTTTTACCACTTCTGGATCATCATTAGAAATTCCGTAAGCCGTATAATCATTTACCAAAGCATGATGAGGAACTCCAGTATACCAAACATAAGTAACGCCAAGATCTTTTATTTCATGAAGTGCTTTATCTGTAAAGTCATTAAACTTACCGACACCATTTTCTTCAATAGTTCCCCATGGTTTATTGGTTGTATTTTTATTTCCAAATAGGCGTGTAAAAACTTGATAAACTACCACTTTCTTTTCTGCTGGAGTTTGCTCTTTTACTGTATTCATTTTTAAATCTTTTGTTTTACAAGCTGAAAATAGTATCGTTAATGTAATTCCGGCTGCAATTATTTTTTTACTTATCATATATTTTTGGGCTATACTTAACTTCGTTTTTAATTTTAATCTGGCTAAAAGCATTAAAACTAGTTTCTAAATGTAGCTCATTTTTTAAAATTTAGAATAACATCTGTTTAAAATGGTATCTTTAAAATCTAAAATACGGCAACTACAACGTGAGAGTTGGATGTTTTGTTGAAAAAATAATTAACATAGAACTTCTGGGTCGAATGTTGGCCAGTATTGATAAATTAATCCTAATATGAACCATTGGTTCTAACCTTTTTTATAAATTTGACAAAAATTTAATCAGTTGAAGAAATCACTCTTTTTCATATTTTGTTGTCTGTTACTTAGTGTACAATTTATTTCTGCGCAGGCCAAAAAAACCGCACAAGCTCCTAAAACTATCGTCATCGAGAATGCCGACTTTTCTGACGTGGATCAAGTTAATGTACCAGATGCGCTTTTACTTACCGGAAATGTAAAAGTTAATCATGACGGTGTTGTATTGACTTGCAATAAAGCTTATTTTTTTCAAAAAGAAAACTATCTAAAAGCATTCGGAAATGTACAATTAGTACAGGGAGATACTTTATTCTTAAATAGTAAATATGCAGAATATAGCGGAAATGAGAAGAAAGCTTTTGCTACAGGAAATGCCGTTTTAACTTCTCCAGATGCTACTTTGCAGACTGATACGATTAATTTTGATAGAAATGTTCAGGAAGCATTTTACAACACAAAGGGTACTATCGTAAATAAAGACAATACTCTGGTAAGTAAATCGGGAAGATATTTTGTGAAGGAAAAGAAGTTCCAGTTTTTGACTGAAGTTACAATTACAAATCCGAAATATGTGATTAAATCGAATCACTTGGATTATTACAGTAATTCTGGTCATACTTATCTTCTTGGTCCTTCAACCATTACAAGTAAAGCCAACTATATTTATACTGAAAAAGGTTTTTACGATACGAAAAAAAACTTAGCTCATTTTCTACGAAGATCCTATATAAAATATGACGACAGGCTTATAGAGGGCGATAGTTTGTATTATAATCGAAATATTGAATTTGCATCGGCAACACGGAATGTAAAAATTACCGATTCTATTAATAAAGGAATTGTAAAAGGACATTATGCAGAGCTTTATAAACTTAAAGATTCAATGTTTGTAACCAAACGAGCGGTTGCTATTAATTTGGTTGAAAATGACTCCGTTTACATTCACGGAAAGAAATTACTGGTAACGGGAAAAGAGGGAGAAAGAATTTTGTGTGCTTTTAATAATGTTCGTTTCTATAAAACAGATATGAGTGGCAAATGTGATTCAATACACTCGAATTCTAAAACAGCCCTAACTAAGCTTATTGGAAATCCGATTCTTTGGAATGGCGACAACCAAATTACAGGAGATATAATGCACTTGATTGGCGACAATAAAACAAGAAAAATCGATTCTCTAAAAGTATTAAACAACACCTTTGTCCTCTCCAAGGATACTCTCGGAACCGGCTATAACCAAGTCAAGGGAATTAATTTGTTTGGAAAATTTCGGGATGGAAAACTGCATGATGTTGATGTTATAAAAAACACTGAAGTCGTTTATTATATGCGAAACGATGCCAATGAACTAATTGGAATCAATAAAAATGT
>NZ_DHEI01000031.1:0-7926 GCF_002399805.1 Flavobacterium sp. UBA4854 | reverse complement strand
GAAAATGCTAGAAAACTTCGAGGAATGAATTGGCGAGGCGATGAAAGAATAAAATCGAAAGATGATATTTTTACCGCAGAAGAAAATGAAATGAATGAAAAACTGATTAAAGAAGGGAAAGAACAGGAAGAAAAAGGTAAAAACGTTCCGATGAAAGTTAGAAAAGAAACTTTGGATTACGACAAGAAGAACCCAAAACCTCCGATCAAAACAGAACCTCAGGCTAAAGATAAAGACAAATAATTTTATTTAGAACAGTCTCAGTGACGTTTACAGCTTCTTTGCGAATTATTATTTCGCAAAAATTAACCTAAAAAGTTAACCTAAGCGTAAAGTTAAAAAACCTTAGAACCTCAGTACCTTTGCTACTTTGAACCTCAAAAAAATGAATCCAGATTTTATAAAATACCAGGCGCAGACTTCTCCTTATCCACTCGGAATGGAAGTTTCACACGCCATTGGCTCTTACATATACGACACAAACGATAAAAAATATTTAGATTTTGTTGCCGGAGTTTCGGCTTGTACTTTAGGACATCAGCATCCTAGAGTAAATCAGGCTATAAAAGATCAGTTGGACAAATATTCTCATGTAATGGTTTACGGAGAATATTCTCAAAGTCCTGCGGTTCAATATTGCAAATTAATGGCTTCTCTCCTTCCAGAATCTTTAAACAAAACCTATTTGGTAAATTCGGGTACAGAAGCAATTGAAGGCTCTTTAAAACTCGCAAAACGAGTTACAGGCCGCAGTCAGCTTATTTCTTGCCACAACGCTTATCACGGAAACACAATGGGTTCTATGAGCGTTATGGGGTTCGAGGAACGAAAACAGGCTTTTAGACCTTTGTTGCCAGATGTTGATTTTATTACTTTCAATAACGAAGAAGATTTACAAAAAATAACTACCAGAACGGCAGCAATTCTTTTAGAAACCATTCAAGGTGGAGCTGGTTTTATTCAGCCAGAAAACAACTTTCTTGAAAAAGTTCGTAAACGCTGTGATGAGGTTGGAGCTTTGATGATTGTTGATGAAATTCAGCCAGGTTTTGGAAGAACAGGAAAACTTTTTGGCTTTCAAAATTATGATGTTGTTCCAGATATCGTGGTTATGGGTAAAGGAATGGGTGGCGGAATGCCAGTTGGCGCATTCACCGCTTCTGCCGAAAAAATGGATCTTTTAACTGAAAATCCGAAATTAGGGCATATCACTACTTTTGGAGGTCACCCTGTCATTGCGTCAGCTTGCTTGGCTACTTTGCAAGAATTAACTGAAACAAATTTAATGGCAGAAACGCTAGAGAAGGAAAAACTCTTCAGATCGCTTTTGGTACATCCTTTGATTACAGAAGTTAGAGGAAAAGGATTAATGCTTGCTGCAATGACAGAATCGGCAGACATTACAAACGAAGTCATTTTAACCTGTCAAGACAGAGGACTTATTTTATTCTGGCTTTTATTTGAAGGATGCGCAATACGAATTACACCTCCTTTGACTATTTCTGAAGACGAAATTAGAGAAGGTTGTGCTATTATTTTAGACGTTATGGACGGAATAATAAAAAAGAATAACAATTAAAAAAACAAAATCATTTGAGTGCTGCTTTTAATAAAAATGACAGAACTTAATACTCAATTTGTATTTCGGTTAAATCTTTTAGTACAAATAAAAAAATGACAAAACCGAAGCTAATCCCCTAATAATAAAGGAGATTTCTTCCCAAAATAGAATAAAAAACGCTATATATTGTTAATTAAATTGTTCAAAACAATTAATTTCTTATCCTTACAACAACTATATGGTTGCCTAAATTTATATCAGGCTAATTTCAAATATACGAAGTATGCAATTAAGCAACGAAGAAGAAGATTATAACCTATCCCTATCCAAATTTGAGTCGATGTTAAAAACCAACAAAGTACTCTTTTTTGATTCTGAAGAATTCGAAGAAATCATTCTTCATTATTTAGACATAGGTAAGGCTAATTTAGCAAAGAAGGCCTTAAAACTTGCTTTAGACCAGCATCCAAAATCTACAGGCTTAAAATTAGTACAAGTAGAAATGCTAGTTTATGATGATAAACTTGAGATCGCTGAAAAGCTTTTGAATGAGTTATACGCAATTGAACCTAACAACGAGGAAATCTATATCCAGAAAGCCAATATCTGTTCCAAAAGAGACCAGCACGAAAAAGCAGTAGAACTTTTAAAAATTGCGCTTCAATACACTGATGATTATGCAGATGTGTACAATTTGATTGGAATGGAATATCTTTTTATGGATAATCTCGAAATGGCAAAAGACAGTTTCATCAAATGTCTTGAAGAAGACTTAGAAGATCAATCTGCTCTCTATAACGTAGTGTATTGTTTTGAATTTTTAGATCAAAATCAAGAAGCTATTGTTTATCTAAACGAATACATCAACAGAAATCCTTACAGCGAAATTGCTTGGCATCAGCTTGGGCGTCTTCATTATGGCGTAAAAGAATACGAAGAAGCAATTCGTGCGTTTGATTACGCAACGTTAATTGATGACGAATTTTTGGGTGCTTTTATGGAAAAAGCAAAAGCTTATGAGCGCCTAAAAAAATACAACGAAGCAATCGAAAGTTATAACAGAACTATCGAATTGGACGATGCGACTTCGTATGCGCTTCTTCGAATTGGTAAATGTTATGAAAAACTTGGAAATTTAGCGAAGGCAATCCAATATTACAACCAAACTGTACACGAAGATCCGCTTTTAGATAAAGGTTGGATTGCGATTACAGATTTTCATCTTCGCCAAAAAAACTATCAAAAAGCATTATTTTTTGTAAATAAAGCTTTGGCGATTGACAATCAGAATCGTTTGTATTGGAAAAGATATGCAACAATCAACAAACAAATGAATTTCTTTGAAGAAGCCGAATTTGGCTTTAGAAAAGCAGTAGAGTTTGGCGATTATGCATTAGACACTTGGTTATACTGGGTTGATATTCTTCAATTTTTAGGAGAATTTGAAACTGCAATTCAAACTTTATTGCAAGCTTCCGAATATTTCCCTGAAGAAAATGAAATCGAATATCGTTTGGCTGGATTGTATTTTATGATTCAAGACAATACAAAAGCCAAATTCCATTTAAGCAATGGCTTACGGCTAAACTTTGACAATTATATCTTGATCGAAGATTTGTTTCCTGTGGTTTGGACAAAAAAAATAGTAAAAAATTATATAGAAAAACATCGCAAATAAGAATGGTTGATATTTTATTAAGAAGACGTTTTGGATTATTAGGACGCAACATAAGCTACTCTTTTTCAAAAGGTTATTTTACAGAAAAATTTAATAATGAAGTTTTTGCTGGTAACAGCTATGAGAATTTTGACATTTCGGAGATTAATTACTTTACAGAATTAATTAAGAACAATCCTGATTTAAAGGGTTTAAATGTTACCATTCCGTACAAAGAACAAGTTATTCCATTCTTAGATAAATTATCAAAAAAAGCCGCTTTAATTGGTGCTGTAAACACCATTAAGTTTACCAAAAATGGTAAATTAAAAGGCTACAACACCGATTATTACGGATTTAAGAAATCTTTAAAACCATTACTAGAGCCACATCATAAAAAAGCACTTATTTTAGGAACAGGTGGAGCTTCTAAAGGTGTTGCTTTTGCTTTGGATGAATTGAATATTCCGTACACTTTTGTCTCTAGAGAAGCAAAAGAAAACATTATTGATTATGATTTAATCAATGCTACTACTTTTGATAATTTTCAAATTATAATTAATTGCACACCAGTTGGAACGAGTCCAAATATTGATGCTTGTCCAAATTTACCTTACGAGTTTTTTACAGAAAAACATATTGCATACGATTTAATCTACAATCCAGCAGAAACCACTTTCTTGAGAAAAGCAAAAGAAATGGGAGCTGTAATTAAAAATGGACATGATATGCTTATTTTTCAAGCCGAAAAAGCTTGGAAAATCTGGAACAAATAAAAAACAAAATGTTAAAGTAATTTTCGTAAATTAGTCTACTCATTTGCAGACAGTTATGAAAAAACAACTACTTTACTTTAGCATTTTTTTTCTTATTACATTTCTTGCAGTGGCTCAAGACGAGGACATCGACAGAAGCAATAGTCCATTTGCCGAACCTCGTTATCATTACTTTCTGCAAACCATTTTACTATACAACGAATACTTAGACACTAAGAACGGTTCGTATAATACCACAAATTTGCGTGTTTTACAGCCAATAGGCAACAAAGCTTGGAATCTGAGATTTGATTTACCTTTAATTTCGACCAACTCCAATTCTATCAATCAAACTGGACTTGGCGACGTAGGTGCTGGAGTAAGTTTTATTCCTTATTTTAAGAAAAATAACGGAATTGGACTTAGAACCCGTGTCATCTCAAATTCTGCCGCAGATCCAAGTTTTGGCACCGGAAAATGGGTTGTTATCCCTGCTGGTATTTTTGCAAAATACTTCAATCACAAAAGATTTTTATGGTTTGCAACTTTGGAACATTCTCAAAGTTTTGCAGGATCCAGTAATCGAAGCGACATAAGCGTAACCCTATTAGAAAATAACTTGTTATGGTTCTTTGGCAAAAATTGGATTGCTACAGATGTAGCTTTTAGATACAATTACATTTTAGAAGGATTTCAAAATAATGCTTTTATGGAATTTGGCCGAAAAATAACCCCAACAAATTTAGTTTATGTACACCCAAGCGTAGCTTTTGGTGGCGAAAAATCCTATAATTTTGGTATGGAAGTTGGTATACTAATTTTGTTTTAATTAGGAACAAACTGCTAATTAAGCTTTACTTTTTATGATTCATTTATTTTTTTATTTAAAAACCGTAAAAAGTATTATTTCAATCTTATCAATTAAAACACCAAAAATTAATATATGATAGTGCTCAATTGAATTAAACAATAAGAATTTTATCGCAAATTAGCGTATAAACAAAGGATTTATTTTGTAGTTAGAAACACCTTTACTATCTTTCGCACTGTTTAAAATAAAAACCTTATACATTTTTAAAGATGTTAGAAGAAAAGAATGATAACCTGCATGAAGCAGACGGAAAATCTGGAATCGAAATAAATGATTCTGTAACAAATGAAGCAATCGAAATATCAGATTCTGAAACTTTGACCGAAGATTTGGTCTCAGAAACTGAATTGGAACAACAGGAAAATGCTCATCAAGAAGCATTGGATGTTATTACAAATTCAAATGCTGCTGAAGGCGAAGACGAAACTTTAAAGGAACGTCATGACATTCCTATGCAAGATTACAACACGTTTTCTCTAGACGCTCTTGTTGATGAATTAAAAAAACTGGTCAATATAGATAAAGTAATGTCTGTAAAAGATCATATTGAAGAAATCAAAAAGGCTTTCTTATTACAATACAATCACCTTATTGAGGAGAAAAAAGAAGAATTTTTAGCTTCTAATCCAGATCCTAATGAAGAATTTGAATATCATCTTCCTTTAAAATCAAAATTTGATGAATATTATAATGTTTTTAGAGAGAAAAGAAATGCTCACTTTAAACATTTACAAACTAATCTAAAAACCAATTTAGATGCTCGTTTGGCTATTGTTGAAGAATTAAAAGAATTAATTAATCCGCAGGAAAACATTAAAGACACTCTTAAACATTTTAATGAATTAAGAGAAAGATGGAAAAATGCAGGAGCAATTCCGAAAGACAAGTACAATCACGTTTGGAATAATTATCATTTTCACGTTGAAAACTTCTATGATTATCTTCACTTAGATCGTGAGGCTAGAGATTTAGATTTTAAACACAACTTAGAATTAAAGCAAAAAATCATAGCTCGCGTTGAAGAATTGGTTAACGATACAGATGTGAGCAAATCTTTCCGTGAATTACAAGATTTACACAGAATCTGGAAAGAAGAAATTGGACCTGTTTCTAAAGAACATCGTGATGTAATCTGGAATCAATTTAGCGAATTGACTAAAAAAATACACGATAAAAGAGAACTTTTATTTGAAAGCCAAAGAGCAAATGAGCAAAAAAATCTGGAAGTAAAAAAAGAGATTATTGCTAAAATCGAAGCGCTTGGCAGCGAAAAAGTAAATTCTCACTCACAGTGGCTTGTTCAAATTCAGAAAGTAGAAGATTTAAGAAATGAGTTTTTTGCTGCAGGAAAAGTACCTTCTGAAGTAAATGAAGAAACTTGGGCCGCTTTTAAAACTGCAGTTAGAAATTTTAACGCTTTTAAAAATTCTTTTTATAAGGATATCAAAAAAGATCAAAACGATAATCTTAATAAAAAACTGGCTCTTGTTGCTAAAGCTAAAGAATTACAGGAAAGCACCGATTTTCAAGCTACTACACCTGTAATGAAACAAATCCAGGAAGAATGGAAGCAAATCGGCCATGTTCCTAAAAAGTATTCAGACAAAATCTGGAAAGAATTTAAAGATGCTTGTAACCATTATTTTGACAAATTAAAAGAGCATAAGTCTGAAGAAAATAGTGACGAAGTTGCTGCTTTTGACAATAAAAAAACGTATCTAGATACTTTGCGAGCTTTCCAATTGACTGGAGACCACAAAACAGATTTAGATGCCATAAAAGCACATATTGAGACTTGGAAAGGCTTTGGAAAAGTTCCTTTTTCAAGAAGACATATTGAAGGAAAGTTCAATAAAATATTAGATGCTCTTTTTGAAAAACTAAGCTTAAGCAAAAAAGAATCTGAAATGATGCGTTTTGCAAACCGCATTGACTCACTAACCGATAGTAACGATACGCGTAAACTAGACAATGAAAAAATCTTTATTATGCGTAAAATTGAAGAAGTGCAAAATGAAATTTTCCAATTAGAAAACAACATTCAGTTCTTTACTAATACCAAAAATGCTAAAAAAGAGAATTCAATTGTTACAGAGGTTCGCAAAAACATTGCAATTCACAAAGAAAGCCTTGAAGTTTGGAAAGATAAATTGAAACAACTTAGAAACTTAGGACAAGAGTAATTCTAGTCGAATTCTAAAAATAATAAAGTGTAGCGAGCAATTGTTGCACTTTTTTTTGCACTTATTTTTTAACGCAAAGTCCGCAAAGATTTTTAAATATATAAGGTTTTATAAAAACACAAAGTTCGCAAAGCATTACTTAAAAACTTTGTGCGCTTTGCGGTTAAATCGTCATTCCAAAACCTAAAACTTAACAATCTCATTAAATTTCATAAAACTATTCTGCAAAATATTGATTATATTTGAGTTACCACTATTCATTAATATCAAACGAACAACATTTAATACTAATTTTTAAATAATTAAGAATATGAAATTTACAAGAAAAGCGCACGCCAACTGGAAAGGAACCGGTATGGAAGGAAAAGGAACAATAAGCACGCAAAGCACAACTCTAGATAACGCACAACTGTCTTTTAAGACAAGATTTGCTGATGGCGTAGGAACGAATCCAGAAGAATTGGTTGCAGCAGCGCATTCGGGCTGTTTTACAATGCAGTTAAGCTTTTTACTTAATGAAGCTGGCTTTACAGCAGATGATTTAACTACAGAAGCTACCGTGACTTTTGAAGATGGATCAATCACTTTAATTCATTTAGATTTAAAGGGAAAAGTTCCTTCAATTTCTGCAGAAGAATTTGCTTCTACTGCGGCAAAAGCAAAAGAAATCTGTCCGATCTCAAAACTATTAAACACCACAATCACTTTATCAGCTGAATTAATCAGCTAAAAGCATAAAAAAAACCATTCACCGCGGTGAATGGTTTTTTTTTATTTTTAAAAAGCAGTAATTACATTTTTGCTTTTAAAGCTTTAGCTTCTGCAGTCATTTCAAGAGCGTTATAAACTCCTAATAATGTTTTAGAAACATCCTCGTTTTTAGGATCTAATTCGTTAGC
>NZ_DHEI01000154.1:3100-3459 GCF_002399805.1 Flavobacterium sp. UBA4854 | reverse complement strand
ATTCTTCCGGCAGATTCTGTAACCACATTGTCCATATCGTTGGACGGAATTTTCAGCAGATTCCTGAACTTTGGATTCAGTGCCAACTGATGCAGGACGGCTTCTACAATAATGACGGCTCCGTCAATGATTAATCCAAAATCCAGAGCACCCAAACTCATCAGGTTGCCACTCACCCCAAAAAGGTTCATCATACAAATGGCAAAAAGCATGGCCAGCGGAATTACCGAAGCCACGAGTAAGCCGGCTCTGAAATTTCCGAGAAATAAAACGAGTACAAATACCACGATTAATGCACCTTCCAGAAGGTTTCTTTCTACCGTGCTGATGGCATTGTTCACCATTTTGGTACGGTCAAG
>NZ_DHEI01000154.1:0-2927 GCF_002399805.1 Flavobacterium sp. UBA4854 | reverse complement strand
TCTTTGATGACCTGACTGCTGTTAGCACCTTTCAGCATCATCACCACAGCACCGGAAACTTCACCCTGATCGTTGTAGGTCATCGCTCCGTAACGGGTGGCAAAGCCAATTTTTACATCGGCTACATCGCGGATAAACAATGGTACATCATTGTTTTTATTGCTAATGGAAATATTTTGAATATCCTCAATATTACCCACCAAACCTTCGCTGCGGATGTAGAGAACGGTTGGCCCTTTTTCGATATAAGCCCCGCCGGTGTTCTGATTATTGGCATTCAGTGCATCAAAAACATCATTGATGGTAATGCCGTAAGCATTGAGTCTGTCGGGATTTACGGCAATTTCGTATTGCTTCAGTTTGCCGCCAAAACTGCTGACTTCTGCCACGCCTTTGACCTGAAGTAACTGCCGACGCACAATCCAATCCTGAATGCTGCGGAGTTCGGTAATGTCGTATTTTTGTTCAAAACCTTCTTTAGGACGAACGACATATTGGTAGATTTCGCCCAAACCGGTTGAAATTGGTCCTAATTGCGGAGTTCCGATACCTTGCGGAATTTCGTTCTGAACCTGCTGCAGCCGCTCTGCAACCTGTTGCCTTGCCCAATACACATCAATACCATCATCAAAAACAATGGTAACCAAGGACAATCCGAAACGGGAGAAACTGCGGATTTCTTTGAGTCCGGAAATATTGGAGTTCGCCTGCTCGATCGGGAAAGTAACCAGACGTTCGATATCGCTGGCTCCAAAAGAAGGAGCGATGGTAATAACCTGCACCTGATTATTGGTAATATCCGGCACGGCATCAATCGGTAATTTGCTTACCTGATAGGAGCCAATGCCTATTAAACCAAGAATCAGTAATGCTATAATGAGTTTGTTCTTTACAGAAAACTCAATGATTTTTGTAAGCATAATTTATTCTGTTAATTGTAAAAAATAAGGGAGAGATTAAATATTACCCCGGCTGCAAAGCTTATGTATACACAACAGTACCATACACCGAAAGCACAAGCCAACAGTAATAATACGGATGGATAAAATCCGCAAATCTAAAAGGGCAATTAACAGGATTTAGGAGGTTTCCAAACGGCAGAAAGATAAATGTTATCAGAAAATGTGTCGTCCAAAGGCAAGGCTTTGGATTCTTCACCTACAAGTTTTTTCGTTTCTATATCAAAACTAAAAGGAGGAGTAAGTACAAAACTGACATTCAAAACATCGGTATGAACGATAAACGGTAGTTGTTTGTCATGTTCATAATCGTCATCATGCGAATGATTTTCGAGGTGGTTGCCTTCATAATGAAGTGCGAGAAATTCCATCACATTTATTTGAGGATTTTTCTCTTTGAGCTCGAAATAATGTTCTACCAACATAGGGAACTTCAGCAACTGACCTAATTCAGTTGTTGAAATAAGATACACAGATAGAAACAATATGGCGAGTACTCTCCTCATACAGCAAAGTTAATGAAAAAGAGTATTCAGTTTTTTAAGTTGTTGTAATTTAAAACCTTTCAAAATTAAGACATCAAGGAAGTTAGATTATTTTAAACATTTCTTCTACCCTTGTTGTATCAAATGCTGTAAGTTCGGGTCATTCTTGATACGCTCCATTTCGCTATCGACAATATATACAATGTTTGATTTGGATATCCCCCTGAATTTTCCAGTATAAGCTAAGCTACATATTTTAAAAATTGTAAATTATTATTAAACTCAAAGATCGTTTTATAATCTAAAGCTTTATGTCTTCTTTTTCTGTTATACCAAATTTCAATATACTCAAAAATTTTCGTTTTTATTTTTTCTCTGGTAATTAATTTATTTCCATAAATCATTTCATTCTTTAAAGATTTAAAGAAACTCTCAACTACAGCATTATCCCAGCAATTTCCTTTTCTAGACATGCTACGAATAACACCATAAGAATCAAGCACGTTTGTAAACTTCTTCGAAGCATATTGAACACCTCTGTCGGAATGAAATAACATTTCTTTTTTAATTGATCTATTTTTTATAGCCATACGCCATGCTACTAAACTCGTTTCTTCTGTACTCATAGTGTGGCTTAAACTCCAACCAATGACCTTTCTATCAAATAAATCGATGATTGTTGTTAAATACAAAAATCCTTCTTGAGTTTGAATATAAGTTAAGTAATGTCTGATACCCATTTCATTGAACGTTTTGAAGTACTAAAATATCGATTAAGTAGATTATTCACAGTTAAATAATTGTGTTTGGAATTTGTTGTAATTCTAAACTTTTTACTTAATTTACTTCTTAAACCAAGCTCTTGCATATATTTATTTAGCAACTGTTTTAAGTGATATTCTATAACCTAAAGCGTTTAATTCTGAATGAATTCGAGGACTTCCGTATCTCTGCTTAAATTCAAAATATAAATATGTTATTTTATTCAACATCAAATTTTTTCTCAAAAGTCTATTGGAATAACCTCTCTTTCTCCATTTAAAATAGCTGCTGTAATTGATTTTTAATATAAAACACATTTTCTCAATCGGAAATTTAAGCTCATGATTCTTTATGAATCTGTATTTCATCGACCGTTCTTAGAGAAAATGCTGATTGCTTTTTTTTAAGATATCACGTTCTAATTCAGCATCTTTTAGTCTCTTTTCTAATTCTACTATTCGATCCTGTTCTACTGTTAGCTTTAAATTGCCTTTTCCTGGAAAACTATTGAATCCGTATTCTTGATAATCTTTGCGCCATTTGTATAATAATGAAGCTTTTATTCCAATTTCCCTAGCTAATTCTGAGATGTTACTTCTTTCATAACTCAATTCTACTGCTAGCAATTTAAATGACGCCTCGTAATGATTTTTTTGTCCTTTCATCATGTTAAGTAAGTTTTATACCTTTTCTTACTATGGAATTTTAGTTAGGACATCCA
>NZ_DHEI01000122.1:0-20795 GCF_002399805.1 Flavobacterium sp. UBA4854 | reverse complement strand
CGGATAGGGTTTTTTGTTTTATAATAGTTTTAAAAATTACTATAAAAAAATAGAACTTCATTTATGCTGTCAGGGCATATCATTGACTAAACCGTTTTTAAACTCTTTTTCTCTCATTAAAAAATCTAGAGCGTAAAGTTTGGTTGAGAAAGTAACTTGACTAAACTAAATGATCTATGAAATATAAATTTCAAAAGAATTTCGGCATTTTAATTTATTTAAGAATGAATATTTGAAACTCTCTAAAAAAATAAAACTTAAAACGCATTTTAAATAAAATTTTGTACATTTGAAATTGTAATCATTTAAAAATCAGTATTTTATTTTCTTATTGATTACTTCTTCTCTTAATCTCAGCCGTAGAAAAAATCAAATACAAAGGTTCGTTAGTTTATAATTATGAGTTAAAACAACAGATTAACTAATTTTTAGCGAGATGAAATTAGCTTTATTTAAAACCGTATTCAGTAATTATTGGAGTTATAATCTAAATAGTTACAACGAGGTTTCGGCCGATTCTATTCCATTTTTCAATGTTGTTATGGAAATTATCATAACTAAAAAGGACACAAATGCCAGCGTATGATGACCAAGAGTGGCCTTTAAGACTTTGCCGCGTAAAAGAAGCTTGGGACCTCATACTTCCTAGTCACGGACAAGGCAAGGCAAAAGGAGAAGGAATTGTTATTTTGCACCCTGATACTGGCTGGACAGAACATCCTGAATTATTAAAAGGAAGTCGATATCTAAACTCTGATTATAAGATTAGTAGAAATTTTTTGGTATCTACACCTACGACCGATGATAGTTATTGGGCAATACCTGATTCAGATTGGAGATGGGATTTTAGAATACAGCGTCCGACCGACAAATTAGCCAAAGATATTTTAGATCACGGTTTAAATGGGGGGTTGCATCCGAGTCATGGGACAGGAACAGCTGGGTTAATGCTTAGTGAAGAAGGACATCCAAATCCAGCTCCTCCAGCTTCTCCCATATTTCCTGCTTATACTGTTCCTCAAGCAAATTTTATAACAGGTATTGCTCCTCTTGTTAAAGTAATTCCTTGTAGGATATGCAGATCTGTAATATTAGGTATCGATACAACTTGGAAAGTAAATACATTTACTGCTCTAGCTCAGGCGATTTATCATGGTATAAGTTTAGTAGATCAAAATATAGGTGTAATTTCTATTAGTTTAGGAGGTGTTTTTAAACCTAATTTTTTAACCGATGCTTTAAAAGCGGCTAGACAAAATGGAATAATTGTAATTGCTGCCGCTGGACAATTTGCAGGAGATTTGCATGGAGTAGTCTCACCCATATTCCCAGGGAATAGTCCTCATACTTTATGTGTTGCGGGTTGTTATGAAGACTTAAGTCAACCTAAAGAAGGTTTTTATGGAATAGAAGTAGATATTACAACTCCAGGCTGGGCTGTAACGGTAGCTAGAACAAAAGGGCCTCCTCCCAATTTTATTATTGATCCAAAAAGCAACGGAACATCTTATTCAACAGCATTAACTGCTGGAGCCTGCGCTCTTTGGCAAGCTTATCATAATAGAGATCTATTAATAAAAAAATATGGACGTCCTTTTTTACTTGACGCATTTCGTTATGTTTTAGCCAATACAGTAGAAAAGCCTGCAGGTTGGGATAATATAAATCGTGGAATGGGAGTACTTAATGTTGAGAAATTATTGAGTTTGCCACTTCCTTCAGTTGCTACAGTTGAACTCGTGGCAAATTCAAATGATTGGCCTAGCACAGAGTGGGGCGATTCTTCAAAATGGGGTAGAGTATGACAAAAAAGGATATATTAGAAGAAATTACATGGTTCTCCCAGCCATTATTTGAAGCCTCCTCTTCACCAGATTCGCTTGCTGTATTTTTTAGGGAATTTGGTTATAATATCAATAGTTCGGATATAGCAAATCTTTTAAACAGTATAAAATCACTTACTAATACTGTTGCAGCTCTTCTTGATGATGATCCTAATACAAATGCTGCATTTGATCCTAAAGATTTAATAACATTATTTAAAAGTTTAAAATCACTTTCAGAGGATAATAATTTTAGAGATTATTTTTCTGATGATTTTTTTATAGAAATAATTGATTATTTGATTATTAGGTATTTGTCTAATAAGTTGCCAATAGTGTATGCAATATTTTTTGCTTTAGGATTGATTGAAAAAGAGGTTGATACAACTCGAGATTTTAATTATGAGAAGAAAAGTTTGCATTGGGATAGAATTTCAGATTTTATCTCAGACAATTCTCAATGGGCAAAAGAAGTGTATGGATGGAGAGGCAATCCGATAAATCTTAATGAAAAGAAATTTGATTTTAATAGACTTTTAGAAGTACTTAATCTCTTTATATCGGCTACAGGTTTGTCTCTTTATTTTATTAGGAAAATTGAATTACCCGAATTAAATAACTACATAAAAAACATATCAGTTAATGAAGATTATTTTGAAGGAGTTATTCCTATTTTTCAATCTCATTTTCAAAGTATTAATTTTAATGAAAATCCCTCGTTTGCTAATGAGGCGGGTTTAAAAGTCATACCTTATGGGGATTACAATAATATTGAAAATTTAGGTTTTGCTATAACTCCTTATGTAAAGGGCTCGGCAAGCGGTGGAAAGCAACTAACTCAAAGGCTTTTATTAAATATAACTATTTCGGCGGAAGCAACTGGAGGTATCTTTATTACAATTAATCCTTCGGGAGTATCAAATAACACTGGTGGTAATATTAATGCAGGAGTAAAATTTGAGTTTATTTACGGAGAAAACAATAAGCAAATTCAGTTATTAAAAATAGGAGATTCGACTAAAGTAGAATTTTCTAAATTTAAGTTTGCTGTAAGCGGAAATATTAAAGGTGAATTTAGTATTGCTGCTGGGTTGGATAATTTGGTTGCAACGA
Organism: Flavobacterium sp. UBA4854; assembly: GCF_002399805.1. Taxonomy (NCBI): domain Bacteria; kingdom Pseudomonadati; phylum Bacteroidota; class Flavobacteriia; order Flavobacteriales; family Flavobacteriaceae; genus Flavobacterium; species Flavobacterium sp. UBA4854. Next base: position 17,859 of record NZ_DHEI01000122.1, on the reverse strand, counting down.
TTGATTTGTCAAATGATGCATTTCTTAGTAATTTAATTAGGGAGCCAATAACTATTAACGCTGGAAATTTACTATTGGGTTGGAATAATAAAGGTGGTGTTTTCTTTGAAGGAGGAAATAATTTAGCGGTACAAATTGCAACACATATTGAATTAGGCCCGATTAATATTTCAAGAATTGGATTTCAACTTGAATTTCTAGAAAAGAACAAATTTACTTTAGATGTAACTGGAGGTTTAAACCTTGGTGTTATTAGTGCAACAGTAGAGGAATTTGGGATTAGTGTTGAGTTAGTAAAACGAGCAAATGGTTTTTTTGGAACTCACGACCTTGCGTTTGGCTTCAAACCTCCTAAAGGCCTTGGGCTTTCTATTAATGCTGGAGCAGTTATTGGTGGAGGTTATTTATTCTTTGATTTTGAAAAAGAAGAGTATGCAGGTGTTATGGAGCTAACCATTGCAGGATTTATTTCAGCAAAAGCTATTGGTTTAATCACAACTAAAATGCCAGATGGCAGTAAAGGTTTTTCAATGCTCGTCATCATTACTGCAGAGTTTTTTCCTCCTTTTCAATTGGGTTATGGTTTCACATTAAATGCAGTTGGTGGTCTCTTAGGATTAAATAGAACAATGCTTGTGGATCCGTTGCGTAATGCAGTGAGAACCGGCGCTGTAAATAGTATTATGTTTCCTCAAAATGTAATAGCTAATGCGCCAAGGATAATAAGTGATCTTAAAGCGATTTTCCCGACATATAAAGATAAATTCCTAATTGGACCAATGGCTAAAATTGGTTGGGGAACCCCGACTTTAATCTCTCTTTCGCTGGGGATTATTATAGAAATACCTGGTAATATTGCAATATTAGGGGTTCTTAAAGTTGTATTGCCAACTGATGTCGCACCAATAGTAAAAATACAAGTCTTGTTTGTTGGAATTATAGATTTTGATAAAAAAATGCTAAGTTTTGACGCAAGCTTATATGAGTCTTCTATTCTTACAATGACTTTGGAAGGAGATATGGCGGTACGATTGAAATGGGGAGATAATCCAGATTTTCTATTGACTGTTGGTGGTTTTCATCCTTCTTACACACCTCCGCCACTCTCATTGCCTACCATGAGAAGACTGAGTCTGAATATCCTAAATACAGATATAGCATTAATACGTGTAGAGTGTTATCAAGCTGTAACTTCCAATACAGTTCAGTTTGGAGCAAAAGCCGAAATTATATTTGATTTAAGTGTATGTTCTATTCAAGGATATATAGGTTTTGATGCATTGTTTCAATTCAACCCTTTTTATTTTATAATAGAAGTTTCTGCATGCTTCAAATTAAGTGCTGCAGGCATGGATATATTAAGTGTTAGAGTGAGAATGTCACTAGAAGGGCCAACGCCTTGGCGAGCTAGAGGCACAGGAAGTGTGTCTATATTATTCTTTGAGATTTCGGCTGACTTTGATGTGACTTGGGGCGACCCAACCAATACAACTCTTCCTGAAATTGCAATATATCAAAAGTTTATAGACGATTTGCAAAAAAGAGAATATTGGAATACTTTACTTTCTAATAGCAAGAACTTGCTGGTAACGTTGCGGAATATAGAAAAAGCTACAACAGAGCAGTTGGTGCTACATCCTGCCGGTTCACTAGTGGTACAGCAAAAAATGTTGCCTTTACAAGTAAAAATTGATAAAGTTGGCAGTCAGAAAGTAAGCGATGTGCAAAAGATAACCATAAAAAGAGCCAGTAGCTCAGGTATTGAACTTAAAATATCTGATGTGAATGAAGATTTTGCACGCGCACAATATCAAAATTTAAGTGATGCGGAAAAATTATCTAAACCCTCATTCGAAAAAATGCCTGGAGGAGTGCAAATTTCTTTAGGAGGATTAACTATTAAGAATGGAAAGTTTGTTAGAAAAATTGTGGAATATGAAATAACTATTGTAGATAAAGAGCCAGTAAAACCATTAAGAAAAGGGAAATTATTTTCGCAAATAGGGTTATTGTTTGAACATTTCCTTAAAGGTAATAGCGTATCTAAATCAGTACTATCAAAAAACTATTCAGAAAAATTGCAGCCTTTTACAGAAAAGTTAAATGTAAATGAAGAAAGTTATGTAGTAGCATTTCAGGATAGTAATAAGGCACACACACACAATTCAACTTTTGCTACCGAAATGATGGCCCAAACCTATATGGAGGAGCAGGTTGCAAAACAGCCTAGTCTTAAAAAAGAGTTGCACATTATTCCTAATTATGAATTACAAGAGTCATGAGTGATAAATTAGCAAATTATTCTTTCCTGCCTTGGCTGAGACAAGGGCTGGCTAACAATATTCTCAAAGGAGATAATGAGTCTTCTGTTTTATTACGAGCTTCCATAAAGGTGACATTAGAACTTGATGCTGTAAAAGTAGATGGAAAAACATCTGATAACAGAGTGATGCCAGAAAAAGAGATTCAACTATATGGTCCTGGCGATATTGTAGGTATTGAAAGCAAAGCAATTGTAAAAACGGAACCACGAAATAATATTGCTAATTTTGAACCAAATTATTTGCCTTACATTGAATTTTATGAAGAAGATTTTCCTTGGCGATATACACCAGCTAGACCGACGTTAGATAGACTGCGGCCATGGTTAACTCTTGTTGTACTTAAAGAAGATGAATTTGAGGATGGAAAAAATGTAATAGATAAACCGTTGCCCTTCTTTAAAATGAAGGAAGGAAAAACAACATCAACAATATTTCCAAAATCAAGTGAATTATGGGCTTGGGCACATGTTCATGTTAATACTGATTTGTCGAATGGTGCGGCTCCAAACGCTGCAGATTCAGAAGTGATAAATTCAGGAATTACAAATGTAATTAATACAAAACCAGATAGTGCATATTCAAGAATAATATGTCCTCGTAAATTAGAAGTTAATACGTCATATCATGCTTTCCTAATACCTACGTTTGAAAGTGGTAGATTGGCTGGTCTTGGAAGAGATATTCCAGATGTGCTAGTTGCAACAAAATGTGGATGGGATGATACAAGCAGTATCGAATTTCCATATTATTATCGCTGGGGATTTAAAACGGGCACTGTAGGTGATTTTGAATATCTGGTAAATCTTTTGCAACCTAAACCTGCAGATAAAAGTGTAGGTGTGAGAGATATAGATGTGGTGCATCCAGGTTCTAATCTTCCTCTAATAAATGATACAGAATTAAATAATGTTTTAAAACTCGGAGGAGCGCTTAGAGTACCATTTGATTCATTGAAACAAGAAGATAAAGAGGATGTAAAAAAATACGATCAATGGGATGAAAATCCCTATCCGCATCCTTTTACAAAAGGAATGGCGAAGAAAATAAATCTTGCAGATGATTATGCTAATGCAGCTAAAAATATTGAACAGATTAATTTTGAAGCAGGTATTCTAAAAGAAAGCGATTCTGGGAGTGGAGATCCTGATCCGGTAATTTCATCACCTCTATATGGTAGCTGGCATGCATTACAGCAAAGATTATTAAAAGATTACAATAGTGTTGATCTACCAAATAATAAAAATTGGATTCATGAATTAAATCTTGATCCTCGCTTTAGAATAGCTTCTGGTCTAGGGACAAAAGTTATTCAAAAAAATCAAGAAGAATATATGCAGGCGGCTTGGGAACAGGTTGGTAAAGTCGTAGAAGCTAATAATAAGATAAGATTTGCGCAACTTGCCGCAGAGGTATCTTCTAAATATTATAAAAAACATCTCATATCACTCATTACAGAAAGAGCCTTTGTGTTTAGTGCACCAGTTCATAAAAGAATAATTTATAAAAACCTTACAGCGCATAAACATATTATAGAAAGTGTAATACCTCATGCAGTTATTTCTGGAACTTTCAGAAGTATTACTAGACCAAGAGGTAGAGCAATGAAAAAGCTTAATTTTAATGAACAAATTACTTCCCATAATTTAATTGATAGAATAAATGATGGAGAAGTAATCATAGTGCCTCCAAAAGTTGATCCTCAAGGAGCTATTAATCTTACTGATGTCGCAGGGGCGGCTGCGCCAAAAGATATTCCTCCGTCAATAGTTAGCTTGTTGAAAAAACATAACTGGTTTAAATATCTTTTATTACTACTACTGCTGGTTTTGTTTCTACTAGTAATTTTGTTTAAGTCAACAATTATAGGTGTATTATTTGTAGCATTTGGGGTATTGCTGGCATGGCTATTTAATAAATTGAATAAATGGGAAAAAGAGCTGAAAAAAGCAGATGCAGTTACTCAAGACAGCCAAACAGTTGAAGCGGTTGACGGATATCCAAAGAGCCCAGATTTTGTAATAACAATGCCAGGCACAAGTATAACACCATCAATAGGTAGTACAGAAAGCGAAGAAAGCTTAAGGTTTAAAGATGCACTAAAAGATGTATTCGCCATTGTTAATATAAAATTTGAAGATTCTGTTAGAACCAAAGTCGATTTAACGGCAATAACAAACACTATAGTTCAGTCGCTCGATCCTTTAGTTACTATTCCTAAAAGAGTCTACAGCGGTATTTCTATACCTGCACATATAGCCGCTAATTTGGTAGAAACTTTTAAACCAGTAATGGTTTATCCCGAAATTGATTTACCAATGTATGATCCTCTGGTAAAATTATCTTCAGAATTATTTCTGCCTAATATTAATTTGATTGAGCAAAACAGTATAACACTTTTAGAAAACAACCAAAAGTTCATTGAATCTTATATGGTGGGCTTAAATCATGAAATGTCTCGTGAGTTATTGTGGAGGGAATATCCCACAGATCAACGTGGTTCTTATTTTAGACAATTTTGGGATGTCAAAAGTTTTCTACCCTCACAGCCTGTAGCAGATAACATAAAGGAACAATTAAGAGATATTCCTAAGATACACGAATGGTCTAAAAATAATACCGGAAAAGTATTTCCTTCTCAAGTAGATTCTCCGTTAAAAAATGAGCTTGGACAGCATAACCAAAGAGCATTAGTAAGCGGTAAAACACAGTTAGTATTAGTAATTCGCGGAGAGCTTTTAAAAAAATACCCGACAGCAGTAGTTTATGCTCACAAAGCAGATTGGGGACCAGATCAAACTATAGAGGCAGGAGAACCAGCACCATCACCAAGAAATGTTAAGAACGAAAGGGTTTTTGCAAAACTTACAGAAAGTGAAGAAAAAAATCCACCTGCAACAATAATTAAAACCCCTCTTTTTGAAGCAAAAGTTGATCCCGATATCTATTTCATAGGTTTCGATTTAGATGACGAAGAAGCTAGAGGCAAATTAAACCCAACATCGTTGACTGATGATCCTGGATGGTTTTTTGTAATTAAAGAAGTGCCAGGAGAGGCAAGGTTTGGTTTGGATATTGAAAAAGCAAAAAAAGAAGCAACCAATAATAGAGTGATAAACTGGAATAATCTTTCTTGGAAAAATATTGAAACTATAGACGGAAACTGTATCGAAATTAACAAAACAGTAGTAGCCGATGCTGGTGAGCCAGATGCAACTAAAAGAATATACAATGCAAATATCGATCAGGAAAATAAACCCAATCCTGAAGATGTGCAAGCAAAATGGAGCCCAGATACAAACTCGGCAGAATTAGCATATATACTTTATCAGGTTCCTGTATTGGTAGGTGTGCACGCAAGTAGAATGTTACCAAAATAATTTTATACTCATGAGCGAATTAGGAAATATTCAGGACGAACGTCATAACAATCGCAATCAGGCGCTTAAGATAGATTTGGATCTACAGAAGACAAAAGCGAAATTGGATAAATTAAATGCTCTCGAAAAAGAGGAGTTAAAAGGTCTTAATGAACAAGAGCGCGAAGAAAAAATAAAAAGTAATGAAGAACAAAGAAAGTCATTAGTAGAAGAAATTGAAAAAATTACAATTTCAAAACAAACTTTAAAAAATAATTTTGAGAATCTCGCAGGAGGATTTTTAGCTCAGCTTGACCCAGTAAAAAAAATAGGAGAGCTAAATGACAATATTCCTATATTGATGTTTCCGCTTCGTTTAGAAACAAGATTCAAGTCAACAGGAAACCAGAAACAATTATGGTTACGGGTTTATCCTGACGATTGTAATATTAATGGTAAAGAAGATATTCTTTCTGAATCGGAATTAAAGAATGCTAAATCTTTTTGGATAGAGATGTGGAAAGCAGGTGGAATTGTAGAGGAGGAGAAGGCCGCTTGGAGAAGTTTAGTTAGTAGTCATGGTACAGGTCGCTCTGCATGGATTATCAAAGAATTTAAACCAACAAATGAAAAACTGCTAAAGCCTAGCGCTGATTATAAATTTTTTATTGTGAACACACAATTAGTGTTAAGTGCTGTGCAAAAAAATGAGGCTGTTAAATATTGGAGAGCGGTCTACAAGGCAAAAGGTAATACTTTAGAAATTGAAACGGCAAATAATAACCTCGTCATTGCAACAGATGCATCAATAGCGAAACTAATTCAAGAAAATTATATTCCAATAAATATTTCAGATGAAATTTCATCAGATCAGGATATTGATAAAATAGTAATCTCAGAAATAGTGTTTCCAGATTATACCGCTAAACAAAGTTCGTGGACCCAATCTGCAAAAACCATCGCACTGCCAGATAAATTTGTAGTAACACTCTATAATGGGAGTACTAAAAAAACAATACTGTTTGATAATCCAGTAAAAGAAAATCTAGCAGTAAGTGTTGATCCTTCTTTAAACGGTACAGATCAATTAACTAAAGACGCTAATAATGATTTGATTTTAAATGAAGAGTTAAGTTGGATGGTAGATTTTGAAAAAGCGTTGCAGGTTGGAATGGCAATAAAAATAGACCTAACAACAACAGAAGCAGAAAAAGGTTTTGAAAAACTATTTGTAACAGGTATAAGTTTTACTTCTAATGAAAAAGACGGCCAGTTACAATTGCAAAAACTAATTACGAACCATTTTTACAGTAAAAATGGTTTTGAACTTTTAAAACAAGGAACTGCAACGAATAATACAGAAGATCTTCCTGCTGGATATACTTGGAGTGACGACGGAAATGAAAGCTATGAAGCTTTATTTAGTGGCAAAGAAAGCTTTAATATCGAAGATGACCTGGACAAAAAATCAGATGGAGAAAAACTAGCAGATTGTTTGGGTATCGATTCGGATATCTTAAAAGTTGTTAATAATGCCAATGGCAAAGACCAGTTAGAAGCTTATGCCATGAATACAGCATTGTTTCCTGCAACATTGGGTTATTTTATGGAAGAGATGATGGATCCGTTATTTAATGATCGGGATATAGATGCCACTAAAGCTTTCTTTTCAGGATTTGTTTCGGGAAGAGGTCCAATACCAGCCATTAGAATAGGAAAACAACCTTATGGGATTCTTCCAATATCAGTATATTCAAAATTAAATTTTTTAAAGTCAAGTGATATCCAATCATCGTCCTCATCTTCATCAGTAAGGAAAAATTTTCTAAGTCAGCTTCATGCTTTAATCATGAAAATGGATAAAACTTGGGACTCTCTAAAGCCAAATGTTGCATATTTAGGAAAAGCTGGAGATGCTCACCAGATATTAATGGATGTACTGGGTTTGCACGCCAATTCGATAGAATTTCATCAACGATATGCGCAAACTTTAAATCAGCTATACAATCAGCTTACTTTGCAATATGGTCCAATATGGGGAGATTATATCGCTGAATTTATTAAGCAAAGAGGTGCTATGATAATCAATCAATTAGGGATTAGTTTAGAAGACGAAAAATTACCAATACTTGAAAAATACTTTTTAAGCAAACCTAATTTATTGAAGGGACCTTTTATTGATGATGTTCCCGATTCAGAAACAGAACCAATAAGAACCTATACTTCAAATAGTTTAAATTACATTGAATGGCTTATAAAATCAACTCCAGATCAAATACGTACAGAAAATTTTGGAGGTAATCCAGCGCCAAATGCATTATTATATCTGCTGTTAAAACATTCATTAATGCAAGTGCAATCAACAGTAGGAGCAAAGTTTTTAATTGCAAATAATATTATATCAAGCAAGAAACTTTTTCATGATCCAGATTTTATTCATATAGAAAAAAATGGTACCGGAAAAAGTAAGTTTGAACATTTGTACAACGCCTTTCCATCAATCACTGGAGATAGTAAATTAAATCTTGTTGATTATATTTATAAGTCCGATGTGTTAAAGCAAATGGATGAAACTCAACATTTGAGAGAAACGCTAGATGCATTAAAGGTATTAGAACAAACGCCTACAGCAAGATTAGAACGTTTGCTAGCAGAACATTTGGATTGCTGCAATTATCGAATAGATGCATGGAAGACAGGATTAGTCCAGTATAAACTTATGGAACTAAGGGCGAAAAAAGAAGCAAACAATCCAGACGGAAAGGGTATTTATTTAGGTGCTTATGGATGGCTGCTTGATCTGAAACCAGAAGAAAAAGTATTTACAGATGAAATACTATCAGATGACTTAGAAGAGATATTTAATAAAGGAAATTTTAAAGCATTACAGTCTGACAGTAAAAATTTAGGATATATTCATGCTCCATCTTTGAATCACGCCGCTACAGCTGCTATTCTTAGAAACGCTTATGATAGTAACAAAAATGCAAGCAATGAGAATCCTTTCGCTATTAATCTTACCTCAGATAGAGTAAGAGTAGCAACGAGTTTTTTAGAAGGCATGCGCAATGGGCAAAGCTTAGGAGCTTTATTAGGATATCATTTTGAGCGAGGTCTTCACGATAAATACAGTGCTGGATTAGGAGAGGCCAGTAAATTTATTTATCCACTTAGAAAAGCATTTCCATTGGTGGCTGATAATTTAAAAGATACAAAATCCAAACCAGATGAAATTCAAGAAGTAAAAGAAGCAAACAATGTTCTGGACGGACTTAAATTCATAAATTATGTAAAAGATGCAACTGTCAAAGTATATCCATATGCTTTATCTGCAAATCTTAATTTACCAGTTGCAGATGCAACCCAAGCAAAAAATATAAAAGACGAGTTAGATCGAATCATTGACATTAGTGACGCTATCTCTGATCTTATAATGGCAGAACAGGTTTACCAAGTAGTGCAAGGTAACTTTGAAAGAGCATCAGGAAATGCTGAAGCAATTAGCAAAGGCACTTATCCGCCAGATATTGATATTATAAATACTCCAAGAAGTGGAGTTGCTCTTACTAACCGAATGACCATTCAATTTGATGCCAATGCTACTTCACTAGCAACTGATGGTGCTAGAAGTAAAGCAGAACCTGCAATAAATAAATGGCTGAAAAGTATTTTACCAGAACCGGATAAAATTCTATGTAATGTATCCTATAGTAATCCAATAGAAACAGAAATCCCTATTACTGTTTCTCAAAAAGACTTAGGTTTAGAAGCCATTGATTTGTTGTATGTTTTAAATGGAGATACCGAACAAGCTATGACAGAGCTGGATGATAGGATTATGAATTTTGTACGTTACAAAAAATCAAAACATGCAAAAACAGAAATAACAATAAATTACACTACTCCAGTAAATACGATCAATAAATCAAATGTATCTTTCTTTGAGTTGTCTGCACTCATAAAAAGTTTGCGAAAGATACTAATAGGAGCAAAATTCATTAGTCCGGCAGAAGTAATAATGCCTAAAGAAACCATGTCTATAGTCTCCATTTTGGATGATAAAAAGTTAAAAGATACTGTTGTGAAATTAATGGATGACGATTTACAGCCAATTAAAAATGCGATTGAGATTAAAATAGCAGCTGTCAAATCTATTGAAAATATTTCAGATCAATTAAAAACAGATATTGGTACTGCAATTAGCGATTCTATGACATTAGAAACGATTAAAATGCAGTTGCAAAACGACTTAAAAGAGTATTTGACGAATCCTGTTTTAGACAATAAAAATGCAATTCTAACCAATTTCGAAAATAGTATTAGCGGAATTGTTACACCAATTGAGGCTATCAACTTAAAAGACAAGTACGAGCAATATTTGTTGGGTTATGCAGCAGATTTTTCCTTTTTGGATGCTTTTGTTGAAGATGCAGTAGAGCAGTTTCTTAATGCGGCAAAATTAGATAATATTCAAACTGGTACAGGCTTTATTTATAGTAGTGTTGCGGCAGTATATGATAAGTTATTTAGTAAGATAAACGCCATAATAGAGCGATGGAATGATAAAATAAATGACTTAAATCTGATCATGACAGCATATGCAGGAGCAACTACTGATGAGGAAAGAATTGATCTCTTAAAAAAAGCGGAGATGAAAATATCTTCGACTCTTACATTTCCTGTAACAACTACAACTAATTATAAAGCAATATATGATGTGAAAAAAATAAATTTTGATGCCTTTTATTTGGAATTGAAATTATTGCAATCTAATCCGAAGCCGAAAGTCATAGATTTTATAATAGATGTAACCAATACAATGAAAAAGTTGAGTGATTTTGATGTAATTCTATTTGATACCGTTAATGGAAGGAATGATTGCAAAGAAGAAATACTGGAACTAGCACTATTAAAAGAAGGAATTGTATCTGCTATGAAGAATCTACAAAAGTACATTTCTGAAAAAATTACCAATTGTACAGAATTGATTAAAGAAGCAGATGATACTGTAGTAAATGCTAATAAAATTGAAATATTGCTTAAGGCTGCGAAAAAAATATTGGGTGAAGAAGCTTTGTTGTTGCCTCGCTTTGTATTAAACACTTTTGCAGGTACTGAATTTGAGAATGCCGTTAATGATAGCGATACTCTTTTATCTTATGTTAAAACACTTGAATCAAGATTGTTTCCTATAGAAGATTGGCTAGGAGGAACATCAAGAGTAAGAGAAAAAGTGCATCATTGGGAAAATATCGGTTTTTTGGTTAGCTCATTTAAACCTGAAATAGAATTAGATCTTACGCCAACTCAATTTCCTTATCAAGTAAACGACCGTTGGCTTGCAATGAAATTTAGAGACGAGAATAATCCAGCAGAAAAAGATGCCAATGGCAAATACATTTTCAATATTAATAATGATAAATTATTATATACATCCCATTTTGCAACCGCATTTGATAAAACACAACCACAATGTGGTATTTTGATAGATGAATGGATCGAGTTGATTCCTGGTGGTGAAGAAACAACAGGAATTGCATTTCATTACGATCAGCCCAATAGTGAGCCGCCACAAACTATGCTTCTTGTAACCCCACCAGAATTTACAGGAAAATGGAAATGGAGTGACATTATAGAATCGATGGAAGAGACATTAGAAATGGCTAAAAAACGAGCAGTAGAACCTGTTCAGATTGAAAATACAAGCTATGCGCAGTTTTTACCAACTACAATGATGGCAGTTACAATGCAGTATATAACTGCTGCTACAAACCTTTCTGTTAATAATAATATCTATAAAATAATTAATAATGAAAGTTAATCAAATCACAGATATTAATCATGCACTTGCTCAAAGATTATATTCTACAGTAGTAATGTGGAATAGACTCGAAGGACGTCCAAGAACACATAATTTTGACAAAGCCTTAAAAGCAGAAGTGAGAGATGCATTATGGATGCTTACTAAGCAATGGCAAATGGGTGAGTTCAAAGCAAATGATGCAGGTTCTCCAGTATTTGCAAAAATCCATATTACGAGCTCAAACCTGCAAAAATATAAAGCAGCTGATCATTCCTTGCAAGATTTTGACAAAAATATTCCGCTTGAAGTAAAAGTAGAGCAAAAAAAAATACCTTTTGTTCGCGATGGAAAAAAGATAAGTTTAGATATTCGTCTTCAATTAGGAAAATATTGGCTGAAGTTATTGAAGTTAAAATCGCCAGCTTATTATGATGTTTTTCTTGAAAAATTTCAGTTTGTATTGCCTCAAAACAATCGTGATTCGGCATATATTTATGCGCACAAAGAAGTCTGGCAGCAATACTCAGCAATTAATGGCCGAGCAATGGATGGTTATGCTTTATACGATCAAATTACAAAAGGAATACCTGCGTCAGATGGGATCGTAATTCTTGCACTAGGTGATGAAACAAAATTAGATCAGTTAGGTGAAGATTTTAAAGATTGGTATCGTAAACTCTATTTTCAGCCAATTGATGAAAATCAAAACGCATGGTTGCCTGAGAAATTTGAATATCAGTTTGAATGCAATTCTACAACAGAAGCAACAGTAAAAACAATACAAGCAAAAGAGTATTATCAAGGACATCCGGAGTGGTATGTTTTTGATATTGAAGAAAAAACAGGAGTAAATACGCCTGTTCTGTTAAATAAATTTTCAGATACATTTATTCCCTCTCACGTAGCTTTTGACGGAATGCCTAATACAAGATGGTGGCAATTTGAAGACAGTAAGACAAGTTTTGGAGATGTAAATCCAGCAACAACAGATCTCTCCAAACTCTTATTAATAGAATTTGGATTAGTGTTTGCCAATGATTGGTTTGTAGTGCCATATGTTTTGCCAATAGGTTCATTAGCTAATATAGAAGGCCTTACGGTTAAAAATAATTTTGGAGAAACAACATGGATTAAGCCTACAGAAAAAATTGGTGAAGAAAAAAATATATGGAGTATGTTTAAGCTAAATTCTGTAAAACAAGACAATACCCTTTTTCTTTCGCCTACGGCATTGAAGGTACACGAAAGTGATCCTGTAGAAGAAGTAGTTTTAATAAGAGATGAAATGGCTAATATGGTCTGGGGTGTCGAAACAATTGTTTCTTCAGCAATAGGTGTTGGCGGAAAAGCAAATGAAGCGGCATTACGTATAAGACAATTTCATGAAAATATTGTACAGCAAGATCTTAATCCGTTAAATATTCCTTATGCGGCAAAAATTAGCTATCAAGCAATGACCGACGTACCTGAAAATTGGATACCATTTGTTCCAGTACACAAAAAAAATGAGAGTAGAGAGATTCAGCTTCAGCGAGCCTCGATGCTTAGAGTCATTCAAGGGGATAAAAATATTCCTGAAAAGGTTAAACCACAATCAAGTATATTGAGAGAAGGTCTTGAGGATCTGCCTTTCAGTTCGGCTTATTATATTCATGAAGAAGAAGTGCCTAGAGCGGGCGTTAAAATTTCGCAATCATTTCAGCGTACACGTTGGCTCAATGGTGAAGTATTTGTCTGGCTGGGTATGAAAAAGAAAACGGGAAAAGGTGAGGGTAGTAGCGGTTTATCATTTGACCAAATTAGAGAAGTGGAGACCTAATGAAACTTCTTGTTCTAAGATTAAAATAGCATCGTACGGAATAAAAATTTTACTAAAAAAAACGAGTCAAATAATGATTTGACTCGTTTTTTACTTTTTGAAGTGTTCATATCGAGGATTCAGACTCAATTTTTAACTTTTAAGTATGATTAATAAATTAACGAAAATAAAAAAACTTCCGAGTCTGTGCCCGAAAATTCGAACGTAACAGACAGGGAAGTAAATGTTTATAAAAATAAAAGGATTCTTTTTATTAAATTTATATAATTAAAATTCGATATTACAAAATTGCTGCTTATTTAGAAAAGCATGATTTATCTATAACGAGTAGTGCTATAAGTAATTAAGGATATAAAAAAAGACTTGCATAGATTTTATCTATTCTGTAAGAATTATTTATGATTCACAGCTGTATTTTTCTTTTTCATTAGTTAGTAATTTAGTAAAAAATAAAATTTTAAACTTATGGATAATCAATCAAATGACATCAGTAAATGCCCATTTCACAATGGGAGCATGGACAAACAAGCTGCTTCAGGAACGAAAAATCGTGACTGGTGGCCAAAGCAGTTAAAAGTAAATATTCTGAGACAGAATTCGTTATTGTCAAATCCGTTAGATAAGGATTTTAATTATGCTGAAGCTTTTAAAAGTCTCGATATTGAGGCAGTAAAGAAAGATTTACATGCTCTTATGACTGATTCACAAGATTGGTGGCCTGCAGATTTTGGTCACTATGGAGGTCTTTTCATACGAATGGCGTGGCATAGTGCAGGTACTTATAGAGTACATGATGGACGAGGCGGAGCAGGAGCAGGACAGCAGAGGTTTGCTCCTCTTAACAGCTGGCCTGATAATGTGAGTCTTGATAAGGCAAGAAGATTGCTTTGGCCAATAAAACAAAAATATGGACAAAAGATTTCGTGGGCCGATTTGTTAATCTTAACTGGTAACGTTGCACTAGAATCAATGGGTTTTAAAACATTTGGTTTTGCAGGAGGACGTGCTGATGTTTGGGAAGCAGATGAATCTGTTTACTGGGGATCTGAAACTACATGGTTAGGTGGCGATGAGCGTTATAAAGATGGTTCTGAAGGCGTTCCAAAAGATCATGGAGTAGTTTCATCAGATGATGATGCAGATGGAAACATTCATAGTAGAAATCTTGAAAAACCTCTTGCAGCAGTGCAGATGGGACTTATATATGTAAATCCTGAAGGACCAGATGGAAATCCAGACCCGATTGCGGCTGCTAAAGACATCAGAGATACTTTTGGGCGTATGGCAATGAATGATGAAGAAACAGTAGCATTAATTGCTGGCGGACATACTTTTGGTAAAACTCACGGAGCTGCTTCATCAGATCATGTTGGGGCAGAGCCTGAAGCAGCTGGTTTAGAATTACAGGGACTAGGGTGGAAAAATAGTTTTGGCTCAGGAAAAGGCAGTGACGCGATTACAAGTGGACTTGAAGTTACTTGGACAACAACACCAACACAATGGAGCAATAACTTTTTTGAAAATTTATTTGCTTATGAATGGGAACTTTCTAAAAGTCCTGCAGGTGCGCATCAATGGGTAGCAAAAAATGCGGAGGCAATTATTCCAGATGCATTTGATGCTAACAAAAAGCACTTGCCAACAATGCTTACTACAGATTTATCATTAAGATTAGATCCTGCTTATGAGAAAATATCTCGTCGCTTTCTAGAAAATCCTGATGAGTTTGCTGATGCTTTTGCTCGAGCATGGTTTAAATTGACGCACCGCGATATGGGACCGCGTACTTTATATCTAGGATCTGAAGTGCCATCAGAAGAACTTTTGTGGCAAGACCCTATTCCTGCGGTAAATCACACACTAATAAACGATGAGGATATAGCACAGCTAAAAGAGAAAGTTTTAAACTCAGGATTAAGCATATCACAATTGGTTTCTACAGCTTGGGCTTCTGCCTCTACTTTTAGAGGTTCTGATAAACGCGGAGGAGCTAATGGTGGACGTATAAGACTCGCACCGCAGAAAGATTGGGAAGTAAACAATCCAACTGCTCTTAAAGTGGTTTTAGATAAATTAGAGGCTATTCAAAAAGATTTTAATGAAGCAAATGGCGACAAAAAAGTTTCACTGGCTGATTTAATAGTTCTTGCTGGTAGTGCAGCAGTTGAAAAGGCGGCTAAAGATGCAGGAACTTCAGCTAAAGTACCTTTCTCACCTGGACGTATGGATGCATCTGCAGAACAGACAGATGTTGAATCTTTTGGATATTTAGAACCAAAAGCAGATGGGTTTAGAAATTACAGAAAAACAAAATCTTCTGTTTTAACAGAAGAGCTTCTTATAGATAAGGCAAATCTTTTAACTCTTACCGCACCAGAATTAACAGTGCTTTTAGGCGGACTTCGTGTTTTGGATATTAATGCTGACGAAAGTAAAAATGGTGTGTTTACCAATAGACCTGGTTATTTGACAAATGACTTTTTTGTTAATTTACTAGATATGAACACACAATGGCAATCTGTTTCAAATGATAAAGAACTTTATACAGGAAACGACAGAAGTTCAGGACAACCAAAATGGATAGGAACACGTGCCGATCTTGTTTTTGGTTCAAATTCAGAATTGAGAGCGATAGCAGAAGTTTACGCTGCTGCGGATGCTCATGAGAAATTTGTAAATGATTTTATCGCAGTATGGACTAAAGTAATGAATCTAGACAGATTTGACTTAAGAAAATAATGCAACTGAGAAGGATAGTAAACTAAAAAGACGCCCTTGTGGCGTCTTTTTTTTATTAACTTTTAAGAA
Organism: Flavobacterium sp. UBA4854; assembly: GCF_002399805.1. Classification (NCBI taxonomy): domain Bacteria; kingdom Pseudomonadati; phylum Bacteroidota; class Flavobacteriia; order Flavobacteriales; family Flavobacteriaceae; genus Flavobacterium; species Flavobacterium sp. UBA4854. Next base: position 1,749 of record NZ_DHEI01000122.1, on the reverse strand, counting down.
CGCGGTTTAGACAAATTTCTATCGTACATTACAATAGTTCCTGCAACAGCCACATTTAAACTTTTTTCAGATTTAAATTTTACTAAATGATGGCATTTATCCATAACTTTTTTAGATAAACCATGATCTTCTGCGCCCAATATATAAACACAACGTCTAGGATGTTCAAAAGTTTCTAAATCAGAGGCTTTTTCAGATAATTCAACCCCAACTAATCGGGCTCCTTTTGGTAAATTTTCAAAAAAAGCTTCAAAAGTATCATAGTGGAAGTAAGGAATTGCTTTTACAGCATCATGCGTATCACAAGCCTGTTTAGCATATCGATTGCCTATAGTAAATATGAAAGTTGCGCCTAAGTTTTGAGCTGATCGCCACAAAACACCTAAGTTTTCAGGCGTTTTACCATTTTGTATTCCTATACCGAAATATTCATTTATAAAGTTGTCATTCATATGGCAAAAATACAAAGTGTAAGTACATAAATCAATATTTTATTGAGATCAAAAGAGTGTGTGGTCTGTAAAGATTGTTTCAAATCGCAAAATGAAACCTAAAAAGACACATTATTATATTTAAATTTATGGTAATGGTATATTTTTATAAGAGTAAAGAAATCGATTGTTGAAATCGTTCGGCAATATTTTACTCAACTGTTATTTTTATTAGAAATTATATGGAAGCAAACGAGCAAGAATTAACTGGACTAAACTTTAATGAGGTGGCCGAATCTAGAAAAGAATTCGGGACTAATCAGTATCATTATAAGAAAGAGAATAGAATTTTAGCTTTTTTTAAAAATGTTTTTGCAGAACCAATGATTCTGTTGCTGCTTGCCGCTTCCGGAATTTACTTTATTAATAGACAGTATAGCGATGGATTTTTTCTTTTAGTTTCTATATTGTTGATTGCTGCAATTTCACTTTATCAGGAAAAAAGAAGTCAGAATGCTTTGGCAAAATTAAAAGAATTTATAGAGCCTTTGTGTACAGTTATTCGTGATGGAAAATACCAGAACATTAAAACGCAAGATATTGTTGTTGGAGACTTGGTAGTAATTGAAGAAGGCGCTTTGGTTCCGGCTGATGGAATAATTATACAATCCAATGATTTTTCAGTAAATGAAGCAATACTAACTGGCGAATCAATGGCTGTTTTTAAAGATAGTAATCAAGAAGATAATAAGGTTTTTTCTGGAACTATTACAGCCAGCGGATTAGCCATAGTTAAAGTAACCGAAATTGGAAATGACACAAGATTAGGCAAAATAGGAAGCAGTTTAGAATCTATAGATACAGAAAAAACACCATTAGAAATACAGATTGGGAATTTTGTAAAAAAAATGATTTTTACTGGTGCTTTCGTATTCATTTTAGTATGGATTTTGAACTACTTGCGAGTGGGGAATGTGCTCCAAAGTCTTCTATTGGCACTAACACTTGCAATGAGTATTCTGCCAGAAGAAATTCCAGTTGCTTTTGCCACATTTATGGCGCTTGGAGCTCGCAGACTTATGAAAATCGGGATTGTTGTAAAACAGATGAAAACAGTAGAAACATTAGGAAGTGCTACAGTAATCTGTACAGATAAAACTGGAACAATTACCCAAAATAAAATGGATTTGGCTGGACTTTATCTGCCATCTGGGATAGAGGCTGGAATTAATACATTCAAAGATATAAAAGAAACAGAAGAACTTCTTACGACTGCTATGTGGGCAAGCGAGCCAATTCCTTTTGATCCTATGGAAAT
>NZ_DHEI01000099.1:12768-27357 GCF_002399805.1 Flavobacterium sp. UBA4854 | reverse complement strand
AAAGATTTTATGAACAAAATGCCCCATCAGCTTTCTGGAGGAGAGCAGCAGCGTGTTGCAATTGCAAGAGCGCTTCTTAATGATCCGGAATTTATTTTAGCCGATGAGCCAACAGGAAATCTTGATCCTCAAACTAGTTCTGAAGTTTTAGAAGTTTTAAAAGCGATCAATGCCGCAGGTAAAACTGTGATTATGGCGACTCATGATTATGCTTTATTAATGAAATTTCCATCTAAAACCTTAAAATGCGAAGATGAAAGAATCTTCGAAGTTGTACAAAGAAGCGTATAATCTAAACTCTACTTTTTCCGAAAATCAGGATATCCTGAAAATCGTGCAAACCTTTCTGTGATTGGCCTGCCCATGGTCCGTATATCTTATTTTCTAATTTTAGACTGCCATTTTTAAGCATTTGAGCAAGAAATTCTTCTTTGAAAGCAATATTCGCTGATGGAACTTTTTCACTCATAAGCCTATATCCTTCTCTTCCATAAGAAAAACAAAAACTTTTATTTACATTCGAAATATAGTTTTCATTTTCATCATTGTAGAGAAAAAAAGTAGATAGACATCTGCCTCCTGGTTTCAAAACTCGGTAAATTTCATTTAGATAATTTTGGACTTCCTTTGGTTGCATGTGTGTAAAAACTGAAAACAAGAAAACGTTGTCAAAAGAATTGTCTTCATAAGGAAATATGAAATCTTCTGCTTTTTGATCTGTTAAAGAGTATAAATCATTATTCAACGAAACATGCTTAAATGTGAAGTTTGGAAAATCTGTGGTGATCTGATTTTGGCACCAGTCAATTCCTTTTTTTACAACGTCAAAACCCTCATAACTTCCCTCTTTTGATAAATATTGTGTCAATGCAACTGCAGCACGACCAATTCCACAACCTACATCAAGCACTATATCGTCAGGCTTTAAAGAAACATATTCTTTTAAAAGCTGTAAATGGTGTTTTCCTTGCAAAATAAAATCGCCTGAACCTATAAAAATATCTCCTTTTTTAGGAACATATTTATTTTTTTTGCCCTTTATTATATCCCAAAAATCTGCTGGAGCGTAATAAATTTTACGAACAAGTAATCTTGAATTTGGCGAAATAGAATAATAAAGCGACCTTAAATTCATTTTAAATTTATCTTTTTTAAAATTTAATCAACTTAATAGAATAGTAAAATAAAAAGCATTTCCTTTACAAATATATTTTAAAAAGGTTATTAATGCTTTCCATTTTAATTCCAATTTACAATTGTAATGTTTTACCGCTTGTAAGCGAGCTCGTAAAGCAATGCACTTCTTGTGGAATTATTTTTGAAATTCTTTGCTTTGACGATGCCTCAAGTCTTTTTACAATTGAAAATCAAAAAATTGATCAATTTCAAAATTGCTCTTTTGTTGTTTTAGAGAAAAATATTGGAAGAAGTGCCATTCGAAATTTATTAGCCAAAAAAGCCTTTTACGAAAATTTACTTTTTTTGGATGCCGATACGATGCCAATAGGAAAAGAATTTATTTCAAACTATATTTCTTATATCAATAATGAAGAAAAAATAGTCTACGGAGGAATTTTATATGAAAGTTCTAAACCTTTAAAAAATGAACTTTTAAGATGGTTTTACGGAAAAGAAAGAGAAGCTCTACCAGTTTCTGAGCGCATAAAAAATCCGTATCTTTCTTTCTTGACTTTAAACTTTCTCATTAAAAAAAGCATTTTTTCTAAAGTAAGATTTAACGAAGAAATTCCAAATCTGAGACACGAAGACACCTTGTTCTCTTTTGATCTAAAACAAAATCAAATTAAGGTTATTCATATTGATAATCCTGTTTTTCATCTTGGTTTAGAAGACAGCAAAACATTTTTGCGAAAATCTGAAGAAGCTATCTTAGGTTTAAAAAATTTAGTCGATTCGAATTTAATTTCTCCAGATTACGTTAAACTTTCTCATTATTTTCAGATGATTAAAAAATATCATCTTACCGCTTTAATCGCTGTCGGTTTTAAAATTTTTAGACCTTTATTGGTAAAACAATTATTAAGTAAAAAACCTTCGCTTTTTCTTTTTGATATTTATCGTCTTGGATACTATTCTACTCTAAATTAGTTTTTACAATATCTTCAAAGAAATTTTTCCATTGTTGCATTATAATATCAATATCATACTTTTGAACACTTTCTTGGGCTTTTGCTCCCATTTTGTTTCGTAACATTTCATCTTCGATTAATAAACTTAATTTTTCAATGAAAGACGTTTCATCATCTTCTTCAATAAGAAAACCATTCTCATTATTTCTAATAATGGCTTTTGGACCTACAGGGCAATCATAAGCCACACAAGGAAGACCAATAGCCATAGCTTCAATTAATACCATTGGTAACGCTTCATTTCGAGAAGTCATTACCAATATTGAAGCCGATTGATAGGCCTCCTGAATATTATGCACTGGATTAGAGAATGTAATATTTTTATCACTCTGCTGTTTTTCAAGCTGAAGTGTTTTATTTGATTTTCCAAAAATTTCCAATTTCCATTCTGGATATTTCTGTATTATCAATGGCCACATTTTCAATATTCTATCAATTCCTTTTTCATAAGAATGTCTGGCAACCATTATAATTTTCTTTTCTTTCAATTCTGCAGTTTGGGTCATTTTAAACCATAACGGATTAGAAATTACTCTTCCGTTTTTAATAGACCATTCTTCTAAACTTTCTTTTGATAATGCAACGAAAAATAAAAATTTAGAGGCACAGTAATTCCGATATTCATATTTTAATTTACCTGTAAACCTTCCAAAAAATGTTTTTCTATATTCATTAAATCTTGAGCCATGAGCTTCAAATATAATAGGAACGTCTGTTTTTAAAAATAATGGAATTGAAAATGATTTTAATGCAAAGTCGGAGATGATTATGCAATCTGGTTGTAATAGGCTAATGTATTTTTGAAGTTGTTTTTTATATTCAATCAAATTCAAAAGTTTCCCTTTTTTTAATGAAATATCGTAAAAACTTATTGCTTTATTAAATTCAAAAAATACATCAGAATCTCCATCATTCTGCGTGATGATAGAAATTTGATAATTCCATTTTTCTATTAAATAATCGGTTTTTACAGAAAGTACGCGCTGAACCCCTCCTTCTTCATTAATTCTTTGGGTGATGTACAATAATCTCATTTTTTAAACATCAAAAATTTGTCATAATCTCTTATGTAATCATCTTCGTCAAAAACGTCTGATGCTAAAACAAGACATACAGCTCCAGAAGAAAAATCTTCAAGTTCACGCCACAATCCATTGACTAAATGCAACCCCACATCTGGCTTATTTAGTAAAATTTTAGTTTTTTGGAAACCATCATCCAATGTAACATAAAAACTGCCACTAAGCGCCACTAAAATTTCATGCTGTTCTATGTGCGAATGGCCTCCTCGAAAAGCATTGCTCGGAATATCAAAAAGGTAATAAATTCGCTTAAACTCAAAAGGTAAAATATCATTTTGTATAAAAGCCAAATTACCTCTAACATCCTCTACTACCGGAAATTTTATGTATTGAATATCATTAATTGTCGTTTCCATATTACTATTTTAAAACATTCCTCAAAATGCTTGTTAATGATATATGCCTTTAGATCGCAAATATTAATTATTGATTTCTTAATTTCGTATCAAATATAACATTAATGAGGGTTTTACTTGTTGGCGAATACAGTCTTTTGCATAATTCTTTAAAAGAAGGATTGCTTGAACTCGGTCATGAAGTTGTTTTAATTGGAAATAAAGACGGCTTTAGAAAATATCCACTTGATTATAATTACGAACCCAAGTACCTTAATTTTAAGATTCTTACTATTCCTCGAAAAATAATTTATCGCTTATTTAAATTTGATTTTGCTGGATTAGAAACTGGATTTCGTTTTTTTCTTTTTCTACCCAAATTACAAAACTTTGATGTAGTTCAGTTTATTAATGAAGCTTCTGTAAAGACGACTTCAGGTTTTGAGCTTTATCTTATGAAAAAGCTTTGTTCTGCAAACAAAAAAGCTTTCATGCTGTCTACTGGAATTGATTATTCTACACTCACATATTACATTGAAAATCCATCTAAAAAATCAATTCTTCAGCCTTATTTCACGAATCCTAAAGAAGACAAAGAATTTAAAGCTTTCTATGCTTATCTTAGCAAAAGCCATTCTAAAATACACGATTTTATTAAAGAAAAATTTAATGGAATCATTGCAACTGATTTTGATTATGTTGAGGCAAATAGTAAAAATCCAAAATACTCAGGATTTATTCCCTGTCCTGTCAATACCAAAAAACTAATTTCTAAAGAACTTGTTATAGCCGAAAAGATTATTATTTTTCTCGGCATAAGCAAATGGAGTTACCATCAAAAAGGCATTCTGTTTTTTGAAAAAGCTTTAGATATAATTCAAAAAAAATACTCTGACAGAGTCGAAATAATAATCGCAAATACAATTCCTTATCCTGTTTATATTGAACTGTATAACAAAGCACACATCTTATTAGATCAAGCTTATTCCTGTGATCAAGGATATAATGCACTCGAAGCAATGGCAAAAGGCAAAGTAGTGTTTACAGGTGCTGAATCTGAATTTATGGAGTATTATAAAATATCTGAAAGAGTGTGTATTAATGCTCTTCCTGATGTTGATTATCTTGTTGCCGAACTATCTTTTCTTATAGAAAATCCGACTGAGATTACGGCAATAGGAAAACGCGCAAGAGCGTTTATTGAAAAGGAGCATGATTATATCAAAGTTGCAAAGCAATATCTTGATTTCTGGAAAAATTTCTAACTCTATTTTAACTTTAAACGAATTTGAGCAACCTAAAAATCATTGTTTAAAAACAGATTTAAAGTAGAAAAACAATACAAGAAAGTAAATAAAATTATCCAATGCATACCCTATAACGACTCCTTCAATTCCATAAATCCGAATAAAGTACAAACTAAAAAAGTACAATATTACAAGTGAAAACAACTCACTTAAAATGAATGCAGAAGTCTTTTTTTTGGCAAACAATTGATAACCTAAAATAAGCGAAGCAATTTTAAAAATATCTCCTAACAGCTGCCAGAAAAACAAATCGGTAACGGGCAAAAATTCTTTTGTAAAAAGCAGTCGAATAATAAAAAATCTCGTCAGATAAATCACAGTTAATCCACAAACAAAAACAGGTAAAATGTATTTATAATACTGCAAGAAAAGGTTTTTGGTTTCTAAACCATTTTGAGCTTTGGATAATTTCGGCAAAAAATAAACACTTAAAATTGTACTGGCAAACATCAAATAATAAGTAGAAATTCTTGTCATAGTTTCCCAATATCCTGCTTGTTCTATTCCTAAATCATGAATAATATGATTTCGGATAGATAGAAATACAAAAGGTCCAACAACAGATGAAACCACAGCCATTAAGGAATAAGATGAAAGTTTTTTTAAAATTCGGAAATCGAACAAATGAAATCTTATGATTTGAAAAAACTGAATCTCTTTCTGGATCAGATAAAAAGTGACAAAAAATAATAATGCAGGAGTAATTACAATTGACATTAAAGCTCCTATAGTTTTAAACTGCGTAATCAGAAAAAGAGAGGCCATTAAACCCATAATATTTCCGACAATATTAATTGAGATTACTTTTTTGAATTTACCCAAGCCATTAATTATTGCTATAAAAAAAACAGAAAGTCCATATCCGGGTAAAACCAATGCTAAAACTTTAAAAACAATAAGATATTCTAGATTGTCTCCAAAAATTTTATTGTTCCAATAAGAAGCTGTTAGAAATAAGAAAATGCTTAAAAGCCCCGCAAGAAGCAATAGAGTGATAAAAACGGTTGTGATTATCTTTTGAAGTTCTATTTTACTCTTTTCGTTTTCGGCTGTATATTTTACAATTCCGTTTTGAAAACCTAAAACAGAAATGGTCTCTAGAGAAGTTAAAAAATTACGAAGATTTCCAACCAGCGCCATTCCGTTTGGGCCTACAAAAACAGCCAATATTTTTGATGTAATCAATCCGATTCCTATTTTCAGCGCAACGCTCAAACTGTTCAAAGAAGTAACCTTAAACAAACCCGTTTGAACTATTTTTTTATAAAAATTCAAATTAGTATCGATTTAGAGTTTCTACAATAAAATCAACCTCAGAGTGCGTTAAAACTGGACTCATCGGCAGACTCAGAACTTCATTATGAATTTTCTCGGTAATTGGAAACGAAAGATTATTCAACTCAGAAAAAGCTTTTTGCTTATGTGGCGGAATTGGATAATGAATGACGCTTTGAATAGTATGTTGAGCTAGATATTCTTGCAAATGTGCTCTATTTTCTGTTCGAATGACAAATAAGTGAAAAACATGATTGGCTGAAAAATCCCAGAACGGAAGCACTATCTTATCGTTTTTAATTTCTGAAAGATATCGTTTTGCAATGGTTCTTCTTTTCTCATTATCCGAATTTAAATTGGGTAATTTGAGATTTAAAAAACCAGCCTGTATTTCATCCAATCGTGAATTCAAACCTACATAATCATTATAATATTTTGTCTCCGAACCATAATTTCGAAGCGAAAAAAGCACTTTTGCCAGCGCTGCATTATTTGTAGTAATAGCTCCACCATCGCCTAAACATCCTAAGTTTTTTCCTGGATAAAAGCTGTAAGCGCAAGCCGAATTTAAATTATTAATTGTTAAGTATTGGTTGTCAATTGATCCGTGCGATTGTGCGCAATCTTCTACAATAACCAAATTATGCTTTTCTGCAATTTTCGTTATTCTTTCCATTTCAGCTATTTGTCCGTATAAATGAACAGCCAAAATAGCTCTAGTTTTTGGAGTTATTTTCTCCTCGATCAAATCTGGATTTATATTATAAGTATCCAATCTTGGTTCAACCAAAACAGGAACTAAATCTGCTTGCAAAATGGCTAAAATGCTTGCAATATAGGTATTTGCTGGAACAATAACTTCGTCTCCTTTTTTGAGTTTCTTGAGTTCGATATAACCTTTAAAAATAAGAACCAAAGCATCAAATCCGTTTCCTACTCCAACACAATATTTAGATTGGCAATATTCGGCAAAAGCCCTTTCAAATGTTTCTACTTCTTTCCCTAAAATATACCAACCATTTTCTAAAACCGATTTCAGTTTTTCTTGAAAAGCAGTTTCATAAGGTTCGTTTATTTTTTTAAGATCAAGAAAAGATATCATCGATGTTGTATTTTTAAATAAGAATGTCTTCTAGTTTAGTATAATTGGCGGTGTTAACTTCACAAAAATCATGTACAATAGTACTTGCGCCAAAACTTTCCTTCCAATAAGCCAGTCCTTCGTTTAGTTTTTTTCCTTGATTTTCATTTGAAATTCCAAAATCAAAAAAGCGTTTTTCAGAAAAACGTTCATGAATCAGATAATGAAAAAGATAATCTAAACTTCCTAAATCTTCTTGGTCTGGTTTTTTTGAAATATACTGGCAATGTGCCACATTTTTTGTTTCAAAAATCGTTGTTCCGCCTACAATCTCATCATTTTTGTAAACATTAAATTGATGAATATTTTCAGGAAAAAGCGATTTCAGTTTATTTATTTCCTCAATTGAATGAACTGGTATGGCATCATGTTTTTTTTCTAAATTCGGAATGAGAATTTTGCTCCAAAACAATTCAAAATCATTATCTTCTTTAATAATCAATTTATTGGAAATTGCTTTTTTAAGGCCTCTTTTTCTAATTTTCGACATTGTTTTCTCCTGCTGTAAATCAATTACAGAAAGAGAGTCTCTTCTAACCAGCTTTGTTTCTGCCAAAAACAAACCATATAAAATTTCTTCAGCCGGTTTTAGCTGATAAATTGAAGGAAGAGTTTTAAGATGTAATGTCTCAAAATTATTTTCATTCAGAAAAAACAAAATATCTCTTAGAATTTCAATAACTGCTTTTTGTTTGGTTTGCTCATTATAAACAAGTCCACCATAAGTTAAACCTTGATGAGAATATAGTGCTTTTCCTTTTTTATTGGCTGGAAGAATAGCATACAATTTTTCATCTTCAAATACTAAAAGCGAAAAATCTTCGAATCGATCTTTATGGTATTCCATAAAATCGCGATGAAATAAAAACGTGGCATTTTTGGCCTGAGCGACAAAATCGTTCCAAACTAAATAATCATTCTGATCGTATTTTTTAATGGTAAATTTCGTCATACTTAATTACATATGATCAAATGCCTTTAAATGCCATTTGTATTTTACTGCCAACAATCTAATCACAATAATAACAAGAGATGTAACCAGATATAAGATATCGTCATTAAGATTTAGTTTTCGCAATCCAAAAAATACAAGTCCACCAAAAATACAGATCGTTGCATAGATTTCTTCTCTAAAAACGTTTGGAATTTCGTTACACAAAATATCACGAATTACACCACCAAAGCACGCAGTCATTGTTCCTAACGCAATACAAATTGCTGGATGAAGTCCTGTTATAAGGCCTCTTTCAAGTCCTATTAAAGTAAAAACTCCGAGCCCGATTGTATCAAAAAGAAACAATGAGGTACGAAGTTTATCGAAGCTTTTTCTGAAAAGAATTGCTAGAAAAAATCCTAAAATGATCACATATACGTATTGCATGTCACGCATCCAGCCAACAGGAGTTCTTCCAATTAAGACATCACGAAGCGTTCCGCCTCCAACCGCGGTTACAAATGCAATAATAAAAACTCCAAACGGATCTAATTTTTTATGCATTGCAGTTAGGGCGCCAGACATGGCAAATGCCATTGTCCCAATAATATCAAGTAAGTGAAACATTTTTTTTGAGTTACAAAGATGCAAAGCGTCAAAGTTACAAAGTTGTAAGGAATAATCTTAGCAAATGTAACTCCTAAAAACATTTATCATTTTTTTACGTAAATCGGACTTCTTTTCAATAAATAGGAAATAGAATCCATCCATCCGTCTTTTACCGCCAACAAAGGTTTACGGGTTTGAGAATAGATTTTATCTGTATTTCTGTACATGTCAAAATAAACCGTATAGTAATAATACTTTTGGTCGTTTGCTGTTGTTGTAGAGATATCGTTTGTGGTTACTTTTTTATTGTTATTGCTCACTTTTGCATTTCCGCTGTTGTAAGTCGTAGCGGTAGTTCCTGTTCCAATTGTATAAGAAACTTTTGCAGCAACAATATTATCAACTCCAAGTATTTTTTCAAGATCTTCTATTGGTGTTTCATCAATATTATTGTGGTCAATGCCTGCTTTGTGCAATAAACTGTTTGTTGTTCTTAAATCTTGAACTGTTAACGGAAAAATATTGGATGATTTATCTAACAGCTTGTTGTACAAATCGTTTTGTGCAAATTTTGCCATATCCTCAGAACCTTGCTGATTGTCTGCATTTATGTAAGGAATTGGCAATACGGCAATTGTATTGTGTTGCTTATCTGCAATTGCTATGTTTTGAGATGATGCGCTTTGAGCGGTATTATTTGCGTTTGAAGAAACGTCAAAAGTTTGAGATCTTCCGCTTGCAAAATCGATTTTGGCAATTTGTGAAACGTCTAATGAAATCTGGATTGTCTCGCCTGGAAGCGAATATTCTACGGTTTTATCAGACATTTTAGAAATCGTGCATTCTATTATCTGATAATCTCTTTTTATAATTTTATCTAATTTTTTTCCGCTTTGGGCAAAACTTACACAAGCAGATAATAGCATTAACAATACGAGAAAAGGCTTTGTAATTTTCATTTGTTTGGAAATTTATGAATTAATTATCTATATATAAATTTACGAAGAAATTTTAAAAAATTATCATTAAAACTCAGAAAACCCCATTAATTATTCAAAGAAAAAAAACTACATATTTTGTGTATAAAAATTATAATCTTTTAAAATCACACGAATAAAATCACTATTATTTCCAGATTGATTTTTAATTCCAGTCACGCTTTCGATTTTAGATACCAATTTGTAAATAACCTCATGATCGTTTTTAGCTGCAGCTTTTTGATAAGTCTCTTTAATAATACGCATATCATTATCTGAAAGCTTAATCACCAAAGGATATGTAGGTACATAAGCCTCACCAATTTCTTCTAAAATGGTATGGCTTATATTAATTTTATTCTTCAAAGTAATTACTGCTGTTCCTGCTGCCATGTCTCCCAATCTTTGAGATTTCTGACTGGTAATAACCGAAATGAGTCCAGGAAGTCCGAAAAAAGTAAAAAAGTCAATTACTCTAAAAAACCATCGAATTAAATAATCTCCAAAACCTGCTTGATAGCCATCAATTTTTACGACTTTAATTTTCAGTATTTTTTTTCCAAGTGACTGTCCTTCAAAAACACTTTCTAAAACCAATGAGTAAATTATGACTGGAGAATATAACATTAAAAAAATAGCGCCACGTGACCAGCCATCCAAATTTACCATCAATCGATCTAGCTGTAGCCAATCAAAAAGAACTATAGAAAGAACTGTTATATAGCAGATTACAATAAACAAATCGATAAAAAAAGCACCTAGTCTTTCACCTACAGAAGCTGCGATAAAATTTATTTTGACATTTTGTGTCGTATTAATAGATAATTCTGACATATTTCATATTTTAGCCTACAATGAGAGAAATCGCCTTTATAAAACAAAACAGAGAAAAATGGCTCGAGTTTGAGCTGGCAATTTTTGGTAAAGCTAAAAAAAATCCTGATGAATTAGCTAATTTGTACATTCAAATGATGAATGATTTGTCGTATGCTCAAACGTATTATCCTAAAAGTAAAACGGTTGTTTACCTTAATCATCTTGCTTCTCAGATTTATCAAAAGATTTACAAAACAAAACGCACAGACCAGAATCGAGTTGTAGATTTCTTTAAAATTGAAGTTCCGTTATTGGTTTACGAGTACAGAAGATATTTGGCTTACGCATTTATTTTATTTTTTGTTACTGTTTCAATTGGCGTTCTTTCTGCTCGTTACGATCGTGATTTTGTTCGGCTAATTTTAGGCGACGAATACGTAAATATGACTTTAGAAAATATTAAAAAAGGCAATCCGATGGCCGTATATGGTTCGGGAAGCAATTGGGGAAGTTTTATCGGCATTACTGTAAATAACCTCTTTGTAGGCGCCAAATGTTATTTCTACGGTATTTTTGCCGGAATCGGAACTTTCAATGTTTTTCTTCAAAACTGTATTATGTTGGGCTCTTTCCAATATTTCTTCTACGAACAAGGTGTTTTCTGGAAAAGCGTGCGAGGAATCTGGATTCACGGTTCTATGGAAATTTTTGCAATTGTAATCGAAACAACTGCTGGATTCATTCTAGGCGCTTCTATCCTATTTCCTAAAACGTTCTCAAGATTAAATTCTTTTAAAATTGGCTTCAAGAACAGCTTCAAGATATTCTTAAGCACTTTTCCCTTCACAATTAGTGCAGGATTTTTAGAAGGTTTCATTACACGATATTCTATCGATATGCCCAATTGGTTAAGCAGTTTTATAATCTTATTTACGCTTGTAATAATTTCGTTTTATTACTTGGTATATCCTTTTATTGTACACAAAAAATTAACTTCAAAATCAATTAATTTATAATGTTTGAGCTTTATAAAAAAAGACAATTAGGCGATAATCTAGGTGACACTTTTACTTTTTTTAAAGACTTCGGAAAAAACTTTTTTAAGATCTTTTTTATCGTAAATGGAGCTTTTTTACTTCTATTGGCAATTATAATTTACACTTTAATTAAAGTTAATTTTGATGCTATAAAAAATTCTGGTTTAGAAAACAACCAGTTAAAGAGCGACCTTATAGGTTATTTCGATAATAACGAAGGGCTTACATTAACTTTAGTATTAATCTGTGTTGTTCTATTTTTGATTTTCTCCTTGTTCAACTATGCTTACCCTGTTCTGTATTTAAAAATGCTAGAAAATGGTAAAAAGGACTTTGATCTAAATGCTGTATTGTCTAGCTTTTTTAAGGTTTTCTTTAAACTAGTAAAATTTAGCATAGGAGCCTTGGTTATTGTTTTTCCGGTTTTATTAATTGCATTAATCATCATGTTTTTTTTATGCTTTATAATTATCGGAATTCCATTAATTCTGGTTGCAATTCCAACCTTTTTTACTTTTTTCAATCTTTGGTTTTATAGTTATCTAACAGACGGAAAACGTTTTTTTGAATCTTTACAACATGCCTATTACCTAACAAAAGAAGATTTTTGGAATACAATTGGAACAACATTTATTATGATGATCATCATGCAGTTTATTCAGGCTGCCATAACAATGTTTTTTTATTTTGTGGGCATATTTATCTCGATTGCCTACTTTATAGGAAATTCTGATTCAAATGGTCCAAAATCACTAGAACCTTCGCCTCTTTTAATAGGTTTCATTACAGTTATTGTACTTTCGCTTATTATATTAGGTAATATTTTTAATAATGTAATTGTAATTAATCAAGGAATGATTTATTATAGTTTAGAGTCAGGAAATAGACAGGAATCCAAATCAATTGATTTAATCGGAGATCATACCAATGAATAGATTTTTAATTATTTTATATTTTATTTCCTGCTTGAGCATAGCAAATGCTCAAGATACTTTGGTTAAAGAAGATCCTCCAAAAATTACTACCGTTAAATATACTGAAAAAGATATTCAAGTAGATTCTGGAACGGTAGAAGCTAAACATTTTGAAAAGGATTTCAAGACAAAATATACCGACAAAGAATTTGTCTATGAATACAAAGCTCCCGAAAAAAACTGGTGGGATAATTTTAAGAATTGGCTGGCTAGGCAGATTTTTAATTTATTCAATTTCAGCAGTGTAAAAACGTCTTTCGACTTTATTTCTTTTTTATTTAGAATAATTGCGGTTTTGGTCGTTGTTGTTTTAATTTATTTTATTGCAAAAGCTTTAATCAAAAAAGAAGGAAGATGGATTTTTGGAAAAAATGCCAATAAAGGCACCTTATTTTATTCTGATGCAGAGAAAAATATTCATCTTTTAGATTTTGAAAAACTTATTAAAGAAAGTGTCGAAACTGGCGAAAGAAGAATCGCTGTTCGATATTATTATTTATGGCTTTTAAAAGTAATGGCACAACATCATTATATTGAATGGGACATCGAAAAAACAAACTCCGATTATTTGTACGAATTGCACAATCCTACTCATAAAGAAGAGTTTACCTATCTTTCATACCTGTACAATTATATTTGGTACGGCGAATTTGAAATTGATGATGCAACATTCAGAAAGACTGAAAACAGATTTAAAAAAGCATTAAAAACTTTTGGTAATGGATAATAAAGTAAAAATATACATTGCTGTTCTGGTTTTAATTTTCGGAATAACATTATTAGTAGACAAAGGACAGCCAAAACCTATTGACTGGACTCCTACGTACTCTGTTGATGATAAAATACCATTTGGATTATATATTTTTGATCACGAAGCAGATCGTCTTTTTAACCAGAAAGTAGAACGAATTTCAACGCAGACTCCTTACGAATATCTGGATTCTCAATATGATTCAAGAGAGAATATAGAAACCTATAAAATTAAAGGAACTTTTATCAATATTTCTGAGGTAAACAATATTGATGATTCATCGATGAAAGAGATTTTATATTTTGTCTCTCACGGCAATAATGCTTTTTTAAGTATGAAGGTATTCCCTAAAGTATTACTGGATTCTTTAAAAATTGAATTAAACACCGATTTTTTACCAAATGACAGCATTACAGCTTGGATGGCAAATAAAAAAGTAAGTTTAAAAAAATATACTTTAGGTACTGGATTAAGTGATTATTTTTCAAAAATAGACACTTTAAATACAAAAGTTCTAGGATATCAAACCAGTCGTAAAAATAAAAGACAAATCAATTTTATTGAAGTTCCTTATAAAAACGGTCATCTCTATCTGCACACGCAGCCAGTAGCTTTTACCAATTATAATTTGCTTAAAAAAGATCATTATCAGTACGCCGAAAACTTGGTTTCTTATATACCAAAAGGAAACATTTTTTGGTACAATAAAATTTTTAACGACCAACGTATTTCAAGTTCTCCAATGCGATATATCTTTATTCAGCCTGCTTTAAAATCGGCTTGGTATTTAGGTCTCTTGGGAATTTTGATTTTTATGATCTTCAATGCAAAAAGAAAACAGCGCATTGTACCAATCATAAAACCCTTACAGAATTTAACGGTTGAATTTACCAAAACAGTTGGAAATTTATATTATCAGGAAGGAGATCACACCAATATTATCGATAAAAAGATTATTTACTTTTTAGAAAAAATAAGAACAGATTATTTATTGGATACCAGCAAACTAGATGACGATTTTATAAACAAATTGCACTATAAAACGGGAAAAGACAAAAAAGATATTAGCGACTTAGTTCAATTAATTAATGATCACCGCAAAAGTTATCACGGAAGTCTAGAAGAAGACCTCATCAAAATAAATGCAGCAATAGAAAAGATTTTACATTAACTAAATATTTGCCACTCCCGATAGCTATCG
>NZ_DHEI01000099.1:4988-12658 GCF_002399805.1 Flavobacterium sp. UBA4854 | reverse complement strand
GCTATCGGGAGTGGCAAAAAAAACATACCAAATTATGGACGATATCAATACAACATCAGGAGAAATCACAAATGAAAATGTGAATTTTGAGACAAGAATTAATTTAACGCCTCTTTTAGATCATGTAAATACGATTAAGAAAGAGATTGAAACGGTAATTGTAGGGCAACACAAAATGGTTGATCAGCTTTTGGTAGCTATTTTATCAAACGGTCACGTTCTTTTAGAAGGTGTTCCTGGAGTTGCCAAAACAATTTCAGCTAAATTATTGGCCAAAACTTTAAATATTGGTTTCAGCAGAATTCAGTTTACACCAGATTTAATGCCTTCAGATATTTTAGGAACCTCAATTTTTAATTTGAAGAACTCAGAATTTGAGTTTAAAAAAGGTCCTATTTTCTCTAATTTGATTTTGATTGATGAGATCAACCGTGCTCCAGCAAAAACACAAGCCGCACTTTTTGAAGTAATGGAAGAACGTCAAATTACAATAGATGGTACTGCTTATCAATTAGAAGCTCCATTTTTGGTTATTGCAACACAAAATCCAGTGGAACAAGAAGGAACATATCGTTTGCCTGAAGCACAATTGGATCGTTTTCTTTTTAAAATCACAATTGATTATCCAAAATTGAATGAAGAGATTTTAATCATCCAAAGAGAACATACATTACAAGATCATGGAAAATTAGATGCTATTCAAACGATTCTTTCTGCTGAAGAAATCAAAGAATATCAAGGTCTGGTAAAACAAATTAGAGTAGAACAAAACTTATTAGAATACATTGCCAGAATCGTAGTAAACACGCGCGAAAATGCTTTTTTATATTTAGGCGCTTCCCCTCGTGCTTCAATCGCCATTTTAAATGCTTCGAAAGGTTTTGCTGCAATACGCGGACGCGATTTTGTTACTCCAGAAGATATTAAAGAAGCTGCAATTCCTGTTTTACAACACCGTGTTATTGTAGCTCCAGAACGCGAAATGGAAGGAATTACAAGTTCAGAAATTATTAAACAGATTATCGAAACCGTGGAAATTCCAAGGTAATTTTATATAATCCTGCGAGGTTTTCAAAACCTCGTAGGCATTATTTTTTTTCACACAAAGTAATCTACACCTCCAAAGTTTGAAAACCTTGAAGGAAGAACTAAAAAAAAACGAAAAACTTGAAATTCATAAAAAGTCTATACCTCAACAATTTCTTTTTCTATGTGCTCATTGGCATTATAGGATTGTTTATCTGTGCCTTTATTTTTCCGAATATGTACAATGCAGTTTGGCTGCTTGTTTTAGGTTTAGTTACTTTTTTAGTGCTTGACATTTTGCTTTTGTATTTTGCTCGAACAGGTCTAGAAGCAGAAAGAATTACACCAGAAAAGTTATCAAACGGAGATTTAAATCCAATAAAACTACATCTAAAAAATCATTATACTTTTCCTATTTCGGTTAAGATTATTGATGAAATTCCGTTTCAATTTCAGGTTCGCGATTTTAAAATCGTAAAAACAGTAAAAGCAGCTTCACAAAAAGAAATTGGTTACGATCTTCGTCCAACAGAACGCGGAGAATATCATTTTGGATCTCTAAACATCTATGTTTCTTCTCCGTTACGACTTATTTCGAGAAGATTTTCTTTTGATAATGATCAAATGGTTCCAACATATCCTTCTTTTATTCAGTTAAGAAAATATGATTTGATTGCTTTTTCAAACAATTTATTTCAATACGGAATCAAAAAAATACGCCGAATTGGTCACACAATGGAATTTGAGCAGATAAAAGAGTATGTTCAAGGCGACGATTTGAGAACGCTGAATTGGAAAGCGACTGCAAAAAGAAACTCTTTGATGGTCAATCAGTTCCAGGACGAAAAATCACAGTCGGTTTATATGGCAATCGACAAAGGGCGCGTAATGCAAATGCCTTTTGATGGATTAAGTTTGCTGGATTACGCCATTAATTCGGCTTTGGTTTTATCTAATGTGATTTTGAAAAAACAAGATAAAGCAGGTCTTTTTTCTTTTTCTAAAAAAGTAGAAAACAGAGTTTTTGCAGAAAGAAGAGGCTCGCAAATGCAAAAAATATTAGAAGCTTTATACAATGTAAAAACAGATTTTTTTGAAAGCGATTATAGTAGATTGTATGTTGATATTAAAAAGAACATCAATCAGAGAAGTTTGATTATTCTGTATACCAATTTTGAAACTATGGATGGTTTAAATCGTCAATTACCTTATTTAAAAGGAATTGCAAAAAGTCATTTGTTGGTTGTTGTTTTCTTTAGCAATACCGAATTAAACAGCATTATCAACAAAAAAACAACTACCATTCAAGAAGTTTACGACAAAGTTATTGCTGAGAAATTCATGTTCGAAAAACGACTAATTGTAAACGAATTAAAGAAATACGGAATACATTCTGTCTTAACACAGCCTGAAAATCTGACTTTAGATGCCATTAACAAATATCTAGAAATTAAGTCTAGAGGGATTTTATAGTTAATTTAGTACCTAGTTCGTTTCATCTCAATTTTTTAAATCAAATAATGAAATTAAAAATCAGTCTTTTTATATTTTTCGCCTTTTTTGCACAACTGGCTACAAGTCAAAAAAATATTCCAACAATAAAAGCACTATCAAAAAAACTTGATATTAGAGATGGCAATACATACAAAAAACAATCTTGGAATATTTCTCCCGAAATAAATCCAGATGTATATGAAACATCATCTTTAGGGAAAAAAGTCACTTTTATTACTGATAAAGATTCTATTTCAATAAAAATTAAAAAAAATACTCAATTTGATTTTGTGATTTTACTTAATGACTCTGTAAAAGCTTACACACAGATCAAATACAAAGCCACTACATCTCGTTTAGAAATACTAAAAAAAGCAGGTAAGTATAATTACTCTGATAATAGATTTATTCCCGAATTCAATTATCAACCAATGGAAAATCCAAATCTAGTGAAAATTAGAAAAGATCTAAAACTAGATTCAATTGTGGGAACTGGAAGTGAAACTTCTCAAATTCTTAATTTACTTCATTGGGTACATAAAACAATTAGACATGATGGTGCCAGCTATAATCCAGAGTTAAAAAATGCAATTGATTTAATAAAAATATGCAAAACCGAAAATCGAGGTCTTAACTGCAGAATGATGGCAACAATTCTTAATGAATGTTATTTAGCTCTGGGCATAAAATCCAGATACATTACATGCATGCCAAAAGAAACTGATTTTGATGATTGCCATGTAATTAACATGGTGTATAGCAACGAATTTAAAAAATGGATTTGGATTGATCCTACTTTTGATGCTTATGTCATGAATGAGAAAGGAGAATTGCTTGGAATTCAAGAAGTGAGAGAAAGATTAATTACAGGCAAAACATTGATTTTAAATCCTGAAGCAAATTGGAATAATAAAGCAACACAAACAAAAGAAAACTATTTAGAAATTTACATGGCTAAAAATCTATATAGACTAAAATCTCCTGTTTATAGCGAATATGATACTGAAACAGCCAAAAATGGTAAAGAAATTGCCTACGTTGAACTACTGCCACTAGATGGAATTGAACAAACTCCACAAAAAGCAGAGTTTACTAATACTAAAACAAATGTAAAAACTACCAATTACAAGACAAATAATCCAAATTTGTTTTGGGCTAAACCAACAAAATAAAAGTATTTTATAAAAATGATATATTCTAGAAAAATGTAAAATTGGTCATTAGGAACCTTTTCTACATCATACTCTCTATTAGCAAGTTTTTATCTTTTATTAATTTATAGTTACGTTACGTCATTCCGTAAAAATTGATTAATTAAATTAATTAGTTTTGAAGCAATTAATGTAATTTCAAATTAATAGAAAATGAAAAAAGCGATCTTAATTCTGTTCATTTTATTAAGCATTCAAACTCAAGCTCAAAAAACAGAAAATATCATCATAATTACTACAGATGGTTTTAGGTGGCAGGAAGTTTTTAAAGGAATCGATCCTGCGATTGCCAATGACAAAAAATTCAATCAAGGAGACAGCGCTTATATTTATAAGAAGTATGCAGATTCTGACACCAAAGAAGCACGCAAAAAACTAATGCCTTTTTTCTGGTCTGAAATTGCTACTAAAGGTCAAATTTATGGCAATAGAGATTTAGGAAACAAAGTTGATGTTGCCAATCCGTATTGGTTTAGCTATCCAGGTTATAGCGAAATCATGACTGGAAATGTTGATCTAAAAGTCAATTCAAATGGCTATAAAGCCAATCCGAATGTAAATGTTTTGGAATTCCTAAATCAGCAGTCTAAACTAAAAGGAAAAGTTGCCGCTTTTGGCGCTTGGGATGCTTTTGACAGAATTTTAAACGAAGAAAGAAGCGGTTTTCCTGTCATTTCTGCTTTTGATAAAGTTGGAGGAAACAAACCAACCACATCTCAAAAATTGCTTAATGAAATGCGTGATAATTCGTTTAAACCTTTTCATGAAGATGAATGTCTTGATGTTTTTACACATTACCAAGCCATGGATGAGTTGAAAACTAAAAAGCCAAAAGTACTTTACATTGCTTACGGAGAAACCGACGAATGGGCACATCATGCGCAATATCGTTCGTATTTAGATGCTGCAAATCAAGTTGACAAATGGATTCAGGAAATTTGGAATTTTGTTCAAAATGATCCGCAATACAAAAACAAAACAACTTTATTTATAACCGTTGATCACGGACGCGGCGATAAAGTAAAAGCACAATGGACAGATCATGGCGCCGATGTTCCTAGAGCATCTGAAATTTGGTTTGCTGTAATGGGACCAGAAATTGCTTCAAAAGGAGAAATCAAAACCGAATCTCAATTTTATCAAAAACAATTTGCACAAACTCTAGCAAAAATTATGGGTTACGATTTTAAAACGTCGCATCCTGTTGAAAAAGAAATTTCAGAATTATTTCAAAGTAACCAAAAACCATAAATATTAACATTAAACCAACCAACCCAAATGAAAAAAACTGTTTTATTTCTTTTATTATGGACGATTTCAATTACCAAAATGATCGCCCACGAACCTGATACTCTCAACGCTTATTACGACAAAATTGAAAAATCTTTTAACTACGAATCTGGAAAAATTAAACTTACCCAAGGTCAAGGAACTTTAAATGTTCCAAAAGGATTTAAATTTTTAAATGGAGAACAAACCCAAAATGTCTTAAGTAATTTATGGGGAAATCCAGAAGATAAATCGATTCTGGGTTCGCTTGTTCCAGACGGAAAAGGTGTTACACATTCAGACAGCTGGATGTTTGTTATAAGCTATCAAGGAGATGGTTATGTAAAAGATAACGATGCTGGCGATATTGATTATGATGATCTTCTTAAAACCATGAAAGAAGATGTTAAAGCTGAAAACGCAGAAAGAAAAAAAGCAGGATATTCTGAAGTTCAACTAATTGGATGGGCTTCTACTCCATTCTATGACAATAATTTAAAAGTACTTCATTGGGCAAAAGAGTTGCAGTTTGGTCAAGATAAAGAACACACATTAAATTACGATTTAAGAGTTTTAGGAAGAAAAGGAATGTACAATATTTCTGCTGTTGCTGGCATAGATCAGTTAGAAGAAGTTAAAGCGAGTATTCCAGGAATCATTAAAAGCGTAGAATTTAACGAAGGCCACAAATACTTAGATTTTGATGCTGATACCGATACCGTTGCCGCATGGACAATTGGCGGATTAGTTGCTGGAAAAGTATTGGCAAAAGTTGGTTTCTTTGCTGTTTTAGCAAAATTTGGAAAGTTTATCGTAATAGGAATTATAGCCGCTTTTGCAGCCGTAAAGAAATTTCTATTTGGAGACAAAAACCAAATAGTGACAAAACCTGCCGAAGAAACAGCGCTTTTAGAAGAAAACAATTCTACTGAAGAGTAAAAGTTTTTGTTTGCCACAAATTTCACCAATTTTCACGAATTGTTTTTCTTTTTTACTGTGTGGAAAAATTCGTGAAAATTGGTAAAATTCGTGGCAAACCTTTTTTAGTAAAGGTTTTAAAACCCTTGCAGGAAGAAAAAAACTCAGTACCTTAGCGCCTTAGAATCTTAGTCGCTTAAAAAAATGAAACAAATCACTTCAATTCAAAATCCGTTTATCAAATCTTTGGTTTTACTTCAAGAAAAATCCAAAGCCAGAAAACAAACCGGAACATTTTTGATTGAAGGTTTAAGAGAGATTTCATTAGCCATAAAAGGCGGTTACGAAATCGAAACGGTTTTATTTTTACCAGAATTAGTTTCAGAATCAGAAATTAATAAACTGATTCAAAATCCTTTTCAAATCATTGAAATCAATAAAGAGGTTTACCAAAAATTGGCGTATCGCGATACTACAGAAGGAATTCTAGCCGTTGCCAAAAGCAAATCTCTAAAATTATCTGATTTAAAATTATCCGAAAACCCATTAATTCTAATTGTAGAATCTCTAGAAAAACCTGGAAATATTGGCGCCGTTTTACGTACAGCAGATGCTGCAAATCTGGATGCCGTTTTGATTGCTAACCCTAAAAGCGATTTATACAACCCAAATATTGTACGTTCGAGCGTTGGCTGTTTGTTTACTAACCAAATTGCTACGGGAACAACATCAGAAATCATTTCGTTTTTAAAAGAAAACAAAATCAATTTCTACAGTGCTACTTTGCAAAATTCAACTTCATATCATACGCAAAACTTCACTACTCCAACAGCTTTAGTTGTTGGTACAGAAGCAACGGGATTAACACAAGAATGGCGAGATGCTGCAACTCAAAACATCATTATTCCGATGCAGGGAGAAATTGACAGCATGAATGTTTCTGTCGCTGCTGCGATTTTAATTTTTGAAGCTAAAAGACAAAGAGGGTTCTGATTTTAGATTTTCTAAAAGTCGCTTTACTCCTTTTTGGAATTTAAAAATTGTAATTTATTTTTAATCCGCTTTTCGGTTGTCAGGCTGAGCGAAGTCGAAGCCCTTTTTTACAAGCAAAAATCTCAAAATTACACCTTCAAAAATCTAAAATCTGCACTCTCAAATCTACAATGGCAAAGCCTTGCGTATGTTCAAACTAATTCTTATTTTTAGTACTTGAACTATGCCGTTATGACAGAAATAGATATTGAAAAAGAAAACAAAGCTATTGCGCAGGAATACAAAGAATTACTACGAATAAGTTACCAAACTTTAAGCCCAACTGACAAAAAATTAATTCGAAAAGCATTTGATGTTGCAGTTGATGCTCATAAAGAGCAGAGACGTAAATCGGGCGAAGCGTATATCTTTCATCCTATTGCAGTTGCAAAAATTGTTGCCTCAGAGATTGGTCTGGGAGCGACCTCTATCGCCGCGGCCTTATTACACGATGTTGTTGAAGACACTCCGATTACAGTAGAAGATATTGAACGCTTGTTTAATCCAAAAGTGGCACAATTAGTCGAAGGTCTTACCAAGATTTCGCTAGTTCAAAAAGACTTAAATGCTTCAATGCAGGCGGAGAATTTCAGAAAAATGATTCTGACGCTGAATGATGACGTTCGCGTAATTTTGATCAAATTGGCCGACCGTTTGCATAATATGCAAACCATGGATTCGATGGCCGAATACAAACAAACCAAAATCGCGTCTGAAACT
>NZ_DHEI01000099.1:1427-4810 GCF_002399805.1 Flavobacterium sp. UBA4854 | reverse complement strand
GATTTAGGATTAAAATATACTGAACCTGCTGTTTACAATGACATTGTAAGTAAAATTCGCGAAACTAAAGAACAGCAAGATGCTTACATCAAAGATATTTCAGATGTTTTAAAGAAATCTTTAGACAGCGAAGGAATCGATTATATCATTAAAGGACGTCCAAAATCGATTTATTCTATTCGTCGAAAAATGCGTGCGCAAAACGTAACTTTTGATGAAGTTTATGACAAGTTCGCTCTTAGAATTGTATACAAAGCCGATCCGCATGAAGAAAAATTCATCGCGTGGAAAATATATTCTATCGTAACCGATCATTATCGCCCAAGTCCAAGCCGTCTGCGTGACTGGATTTCATCGCCAAAATCAACTGGTTATGAAGCCTTGCATATTACTGTTATGGGACCAAAAGGTCGTTGGGTCGAAGTTCAGGTTCGAAGCGAACGTATGGACGAAATTGCAGAAAAAGGTTATGCCGCACATTACAAGTACAAAAATGGCGCAAGCGAAGAAAGTGGTTTAGATGTTTGGTTGAATTTACTTCGTGAAGCATTAGAAAATCCAGAAACTAATGCAGTTGATTTTGTGGAAGATTTCAAAATGAATTTGTACTCTAAAGAAATCTTCATCTTTACACCAAAAGGAGAAATCAAATCGCTACCAAAAGGCGCCACTTCTCTTGATTTTGCTTTCAGCATTCACTCTGAAATCGGAATTAAAACACGTGGTACTCGTGTAAATGGACGATTAGTTCCTTTAAATTATGAATTAAAAAGTGGTGACCAAGTTGAAGTTATTACCTCTCCAAACCAGAAACCAACTGTAAACTGGTTGGAATACGTAACAACTTCAAGAGCAAAAAATAAAATTAAAAACGTTCTTAACGAGAACACTAAAAAAATTGCAGAAGAAGGAAAAGAATTACTTGTTAGAAAATTAAAACACCTAAAAGTTACTTTTAACGAACAGGTTACAAATGAGTTAGTTAATTTCTTTAAACTAAAAACAAGTTTAGATTTATTTTACAGAGTTGGAATTGGTGCAATTGAGAATCAGCAGTTAAAAGATTTTGCTGCCCAGAAAAGCAATTCGTTTATCAATTTCTTCAAAAATAAAATCAAGCGAACTAAAGATACTGCTGATGAAGACATTCATAAACCAGTCATTAGCAGTAACTATGACATGCTGGTTTTTGGAACCGAACATGACAAGTTAGATTATAAACTTTCGCAATGTTGCAATCCAATTCCAGGAGATGATGTTTTTGGTTTTGTTACTATTAATGAAGGAATTAAAGTGCATAAAAAAGATTGTCCGAACGCGATCGGAATGCAATCAAATTATGCATATCGAATTATGAGTGCAAAATGGATAGACTCTTCTCAAGAAGAATTCAAAGCCATTATCAATATCACCGGAATGGATGTTTTAGGACTTACCAATCAATTGACAAAAGTGATTTCAAACAATATGAGCGTTAATATTCAAAGCATTTCGCTTAGCACCGATGCTGGAATTTTTCACGGGCAAGTTGCGGTAATCGTTAAAAACAATACCATTTTGAAAAAAATGATTAGCGCCATCAAGAAAATAGACGGAGTTGATAAGGTTACTAGAGAGTATAGAACTTAATTCATAAATTTAATCATGGAAAATCAATCTTTAGAAATTCCCAAAGTAGTATTTGATGAAAATGGAGAGCTTTTAATTACCGCATCTGAATCTTCATCAAAAGACGATTTTGATTTTTTTCAAGGAAAATCTGTTATTCGTAACAGAAAATTAAAATCCAGATTGACGAATTGCGATGAGTGGATTGAATTTCCTTCGACACAGGAAATGTACAAGATTCTAAACGGAATTGGAAACATTGATAATTTTCTAGCCACTTTCGATGGAGAACCTTTTGAAGGCATGACAGTAAGATTATTTAATCCGATAACAAAATTGTGGAGCATTTACTGGTCTGATTCTAACACAGGAACATTAGACAAACCTGTAGTTGGCTCTTTTGAAAATAAAGTTGGCCATTTTTTCTCTAAAGATGTTTTTGATGAAAAACCAGTTATTCAAGTATTCCGATGGGATGCTCGAGACGAAAAGAATCCTATTTGGAGCCAGGCAATGTCTGATGACAAAGGAAAAACTTGGGAATGGAACTGGTATATGTACATGTCGAAATCAAGTTAACCATTGTTAGTTTTTTCATAAATTAAAAAAATTATGTTAATTAAGCTAAATTAAGCTTTCAAAATATTTTTGACGTAAAAGCCTGTGTTTAGTGTATTATCACTAATGAAAATCAAGTTTAAACGTTAAACTTTAAACCCGAAACTTTTATTCATTAAAAATAAAAAATTATCTTTGCCGGATATGACACTTATTTCAACTGACAACACTAAGAATCAAGAAATTGTAAAAAATGTTTTTACACTATATCTTGAACAAAAAGGGCATCGCAAAACTCCTGAGCGTTATGCTATACTTCAGGAAATTTACGATAGCGAGGAGCATTTTGATATAGAGAACCTTTACATCAAAATGAAAAACAAAAACTATCGTGTAAGTAGAGCTACTTTATACAACACGATCGAGTTATTGTTGGACTGCGCTTTGGTTAGAAAACATCAATTTGGACAAAATCAGGCTTACTACGAAAAATCATATTTTGATAAACAGCACGATCACATCATTATGACAGATTCTGGTGAGGTAATCGAATTTTGTGATCCAAGAATTCAAACCATCAAAAAGACTATCGAAGAAATTTTTGATATCGAAATTACAAATCACTCGCTTTATTTCTACGGAAACAAAAAGCAAAATTCAAATTCATAGTCTTTTAGATTAGACTTTTCAAAAAAAATTAAAAAAGAAAATTAACTACATAATCAGTAGGGCAACTTAGATTGTCTCAACGCAAATTAAAACAGAATGACCGTAGATTTATTACTAGGATTACAATGGGGAGATGAAGGTAAAGGAAAAATTGTAGACGTACTTACCTCAAATTATGATATTATTGCACGTTTTCAAGGAGGACCAAATGCAGGACATACATTAGAATTTGATGGAATTAAGCACGTACTAAGAACGATTCCTTCTGGAATTTTTCATAAAAACTCAGTAAATATCATCGGAAATGGAGTTGTAATTGATCCTGTAGTTTTTCAAAAAGAAATTGAAGGTTTAGAGAAATTTAACCTTGACATCAAAAGCAAATTAATCATTTCAAGAAAAGCACACTTAATTTTACCAACGCACCGTTTGCTTGACGCAGCTTCTGAAGCTTCTAAAGGAAAAGCAAAAATTGGTTCTACTCTTAAAGGAATTGGACCAACTTACATGGATAAAACAGGTAGAAATGGTTTACGTGTTGGAGATAT
>NZ_DHEI01000099.1:0-1271 GCF_002399805.1 Flavobacterium sp. UBA4854 | reverse complement strand
GCAATGATTGCTTTTTATGATGTTGCGATTCAATATAATTTAGCTGAATTAGAAAAAGAATTCTTTGAAGCTATCGAAGAACTTAAAAAATTAGATTTTATTGATAGTGAAGAATACATGCACCAAGCTCAAAAAGCTGGAAAATCTATTCTTTGCGAAGGTGCTCAAGGATCTTTATTAGATGTTGATTTTGGAACTTATCCGTTCGTAACTTCATCAAATACTACTGCTGCTGGAGCTTGTACAGGTTTAGGAATTGCTCCAAACAAAATCAAAGAAGTTTACGGAATTTTCAAAGCTTACGTTACACGTGTAGGTAGCGGACCTTTCCCAACTGAACTTTTTGACGAAGTTGGTGCTACAATGGCAAAAGTGGGTAACGAATTTGGTTCTGTAACAGGAAGACAAAGACGCTGCGGATGGTTAGATCTTGTTGCTTTAAAATATGCAGTTCAAGTTAATGGAGTTACTCAGTTAATGATGATGAAAGGTGATGTTCTTTCTGGTTTCGAAACTTTAAAAGTTTGTACAGAGTACAACTACAAAGGACAAAACATTTCTCACTTCCCTTACAACATTGAACCAGAAAACGTTACTCCGGTTTACAAAGAGTTTAAAGGATGGAAACAAGATTTAACTGGATTAACAACTTACGATCAGTTGCCAATTGAGCTAAAAGAATATATTGAGTTTATTGAAAAAGAAATCGAAGTGCCAATCAAAATCGTATCGGTTGGACCAGATAGAAAACAAACAATAACAAAATAATACATTAAACGCTCTGATAATCAGAGCGTTTTTTTTTGAAAAAATAGTTTTATGAGAAAAAATCCTGAAATTGAAATAACAGAAACCAAATTATTATCTGATAATTGGTATCTGCTAAACAAAGTAACTTTTAATTATAAAAAAGAAAATCAGCCTGTTGAATCGCATATTCGCGAAGTATACGATCGCGGAAATGGCGCTGGAATATTATTATACAATACTGCTAAGAAAACAGTTGTACTAACAAGACAATTTCGTTTACCGACTTATCTTAACGGAAATAAATCTGGAATGATGATTGAAGTTTGCGCTGGACTTTTAGACAAAGACAATGCAGAGCAAGCTATTATTCGCGAAACAGAAGAAGAAACTGGTTATCGTTTAAGCAAGGTTCAAAAAGTAATCGAAACTTATATGTCGCCAGGTTCTGTAACAGAAATTCTATATCTTTTTGTTGGCGAATACGACGAAAATATGAAAGTAAGCGAAGGCGGCGGACTTGA
>NZ_DHEI01000013.1:0-14433 GCF_002399805.1 Flavobacterium sp. UBA4854 | reverse complement strand
TTAAACCTTTCTGCAAATGAATTATCTAAAGAAGACGTTGAATATTTAAAAGCATTTCAAACGAGAATTCCGCCTTTGAATTTTGGGCAGATCGAAAATCATAAAGTATTGCTTCCTGCTAAAACTTGGGAAAGAGTTAATAATTCTGAAGTTCCGCAACTGTATCCTGTTTATCCGTGGGGAATTTACGGTGTTGGAAAACCTGATTTAGAAACGGCTTTAAATACATGGAAATACGATCCAGATGCTTTAAAATTTAGAAGTCATGTAGGTTGGAAACAAGATAATATTTTCTCGGCTCGTTTGGGATTAACTGAAGAAGCGGCAAAATACAATACGTTGAAAATGGCCAATTCAGAAAGACGTTTTCCAGCATTTTGGGGACCAGGTTTTGATTGGGTTCCAGATCATAATTGGGGCGGTTCGGGAATGATTGGAATGCAGGAAATGCTTTTGCAGGAAGCAGACGGAAAAATTTATCTTTTTCCAGCGTGGCCGAAAGAGTGGAATGTTCATTTTAAATTACATGCTAAACAAAATACTACGATTGAAGCTGAACTAGTGAATGGAGAATTGAAGGTTTTAAAAGTAATTCCAGAAGAAAGAAAAAAAGACATTATAAATCTGTTAGGAAAATCTGAAGCAGAGAAAACGAAATTAAACTAACTATTGCTAATTAAAATGATAAAGAAATTAATAAGTGCTGCAGTTTTGTCCCTATTTTTGACCACAAATGGACAAGCACAATCAGTTCAAAATGCTGATAAACAAATTGTAAAAGTTGACTTTGATTTTTTTCAAAGAAGACTGGAAGAAGTTCATGATCCGAGTTATGATTCTTGGGTGATTAACGAAGGAAAAGAAGCTGAAAAATCATTTAATAATGTATCATTTAAGTTAAAAGGAAACTTTACTTCTAAATGGTATAAAGTTGGAATGAGCGCTCCGTTTTACAATAGATTAGGAAGTGATGGTTTGGTTACGTCCGAAAATTTAGAATTGAAAATCAGCGGACTGAAAGCAGGAAAACATACACTTTTGACTTTTCACAACGCTTTTGATGTCATTACAGGAAAAACTTTTTCTCCAATCAAAATCTTCGTAAATGGAAAACTTCAGGAAACAGTAAATGCGAGTCAGAGAGCCAATGCTAAAATTGATGCTTCGATGGCGTATATTACTTTTAATGCTGAAAAAGGAAAAGATGTAATTGTTCGTTTTGAAATTGATCCGACAACTAATCCAGATGTTGTTAAGCAAATTGTAATTAACGGTTTTGAAATTGATACACCAAATTTGATGAATCAGGCAAGAACTCCGGAACCTAAAAACAGAGACGAACATGTTGAAGTAGGTAAAACTTTAACTCTAAAATGGGATGCTGTAAAAAATGTGGCATCGCATAAAATATATTTCGGTGAAGATAAAAACGCGGTAGAGAATGCAACAGAATCTTCAAAAGAATTTAAAGGAAAACTGACGGAGAAATCTTTTACAGTTTCTGATTTATATTCAGGAACAACGTATTATTGGAGAGTCGATGAAGTGGATAATAATGGTGAAGTAACTTTAGGAAATGTTTGGTCTTTTAAACCTGCACAATTAGCATTTAAAGGAGCAGAAGGTTACGGACGTTACGCCGTAGGAGGACGTGGCGGAAAAGTAATTGAAGTAACGAATTTAAATGACGATGGTCCGGGAAGTTTACGCGATGCTATCAATCAGGAAATTGGTCCAAGAACGATCGTTTTCAATGTTTCGGGAAATATAAAATTGGCTTCGAGATTAGTGGCAAATCAGCCATATATTACTATTGCAGGACAAACGGCTCCGGGAGAAGGAATTACGATCAGCAGAGCGCCAATTGGGTTGACAGGAAATGATGGAGTAATTCGATTCTTAAAAGTGAGAATAGGAGGCGGAACTACTTTTGACGGAATGGGATTAACAGGTGCAGATTATAGTATAATTGATCACTGTTCAATAAGCTGGACAATCGATGAATCGTTTAGTTCACGTGGCGCGCATCATATTTCGCTGCAAAGAACTTTAATTTCTGAAGCTTTAAATGTGGCGGGACATGATAAATATCCTGCTGGAAAAATGCATGGTTTTGCAGCAACAATTGGCGGTGATATCGGTAGTTTTCATCATAATTTACTAGCGCATAATCAAGGTCGTAACTGGAGTATTGGCGGTGGTTTAAACGGTGACGGTTATTACACAGGAAGATTGGATATTACAAATAATGTGGTTTACAACTGGGGAGGAAGAACAACTGACGGTGGTGCAAACGAAGTAAATTTTGTAAACAATTTTTATAAACCAGGGGCTTCAACTACGATATTTGTGGCCTTAAATGCACAGCACGAAGGCGTTGGAAAAGGAATGCAGCGTTACTATTTTAACGGAAATATTATGCCGGGTTATTTTGATGAGAAATCTCAGGATAAAGGCAGAAAATCGACTATAAGTCATAATGAAAAAGTAGATTATGAAACTTTTGTAGGCAAACCATTTTTTCCTTCTTACGTAGAAACACAATCAGCGAAAGCGGCGTATAAAAATGTACTTTCAGATGTTGGTGCCAATCAGCCGTTTTTTGACAAACACGATAATAGAATTGTAGACGAAACTTTAAAAGGAACTTTTACTTACAAAGGAAGCAAAAGCGGTTTAGGCGGTATGATTGATAACGAACAAGATGCGGGCGGATGGCCAAATTTTGCTTCAGAAACTCGTCCATCAGACTGGGATACAGATCATGACGGTTTGCCAAATTGGTGGGAAAAAGCTTTTGGTTTAAATGAAAATTCACCAGCGGGAGATTTCTCAGATGCGAATTCAGATGTAGACAAAGACGGATTTACACAATTGGATAATTATTTAGATTGGTTGGCTCAGCCTCATTATTTTATCAATTTAAAAGATAAAAAGGTTTTAGTAGCTGCAGATTATTTTAAAGGTTACGAAAATAAACCAGTCTACACTTTCTCTGATCTTAAAAATGGAAAAGTGGTTTTAAAAGGAAAAGAAATTCAGTTTACAGCTATTGAAAAAGGATTCGCTTCTTTCGTTGTAACGGTAAAAGATGCAGACGGAGATTCCATGAGCAGAACGATCAATTTCTTCATAAAATAAAAAAAATGGGTTTGCCACGAATTACACGAATTGCGCTAATTTTTTTCTTTTTTCTGCCACAGATTAAAAGGATTAAATTGATTTTTACACTAAATAATCTGTGCTAATCCTTTTAATCTGTGGCAAAAACTAATTCGTGGAAATTAGTGTAATTCGTGGCAAACAAAAAATTAATTCAAAATGAAAAAGAACATCATCATATCCTCTTTATTTCTTTCAACTGTAATTTTTGCTCAAAACAAGGGTTTAGTTGCTAATTCACAAAGTCCGTATTCTAAATTGCAGAGCGTTGGTTTGCAAGATGTAAAATGGACCAACGGATTCTGGAAAGAACAATTTGATGTAGAAACTAAAAATACTTTGCCGTATATGTGGGATTTGTATCATAGTGAAACTTCTCATGCATACAAAAACTTCGAGATTGCAGCAGGATTAGATAAAGGAACTTTCAAAGGACCTTCTTTTCATGATGGTGATTTCTATAAGATTTTTGAAGGAATGGCAGCAACTTATGCCGTTACAAAAGACAAAAAACTCGATGCCGAAATGGATAAAGCTATTGCGCTATTTGCGAAAGTGCAGCGTAAAGACGGTTATATCCACACACCAGTTTTAATTGATGAACGTTGGGGAACTTTAGGGCCAGAAGAAGTTAAAAAACAATTGGGTTTCGAGAAATACAATATGGGACATTTAATGACTGCAGCTTGTATTCATTATCGTGCAACTGGAAAAACGAATTTCTTGAATATTGCCAAAGGAGTTGCCGATTACTTATATGATTTTTATAAAAAAGCTTCACCAGAATTGGCTAGAAATGCAATTTGTCCCTCTCATTACATGGGAATTGTCGAAATGTACAGAACTGTAAAAGACCCGAAATATTTAGAATTGGCTAATAATCTGATTGATATTAAAGGAACCACAAATGATGGAACCGATGATAATCAAGATAGAGTTCCGTTTAGACAACAAACAACTGCAATGGGCCACGCTGTAAGAGCGAATTATTTATACGCTGGAGTTGCCGATTTATATGCCGAAACAGGAGAAAAGAAATTGTTAGATAATTTAGAATCTATTTGGGATGATGTAACGTATCGTAAAATGTATATTACAGGAGGCTGTGGTTCTCTGTACGATGGAGTTTCGCCAGACGGAACTTCTTATGATCCAACTGTGGTACAAAAGATTCATCAAGCTTACGGAAGACCTTTTCAATTGCCAAATGCAACGGCTCATACCGAAACCTGCGCAAATATTGGAAATGTGTTATGGAACTGGAGAATGCTTCAAATTACTGGAGATGCAAAATATGCTGATATTGTAGAATTAGCATTATACAATAGCGTACTTTCAGGAATGGATTTAGAAGGAGAAAAATTTCTTTATAATAATCCGCTGAATGTTTCCAATGATTTACCGTTTCACCAGAGATGGGGAAATGTGCGTGAAGGTTATATTGCCTTATCAAACTGTTGCGCACCAAACGTAACCAGAACAATTGCTGAAGTTGGAAATTATGCTTACAATATTTCGAAAGAAGGTTTGTATGTAAATTTATACGGAAGTAATCAATTGAAAACAAAATCTTTAAACGGAGAAGAAATCGAAATTGAACAGCAAACCAATTATCCGTGGGACGGAAAAATAACGTTGAAAATTGTAAAAGCGCCTAAAGATTTACAAAATTTCTTTTTAAGAATTCCGGGTTGGAGTCAGAATGCTGAAGTTTTGGTTAATAATTCGAAAATTACAGATAAAATCGTTTCTGGAACTTATTTGAAATTAAATCAAAAATGGAAAAAAGGAGATGTAATTGAATTGAATCTTCCAATGCCAGTTGAATTAATGGAAGCGAATCCGTTAGTGGAAGAAGTCAAAAATCAAGTTGCGGTAAAAAGAGGGCCTTTGGTGTATTGTTTAGAGTCAGATCAGCTTCCTGCAAAAACAAGCGTAAATGATGTTGCTTTAAAATTGAATTCTAAATTTACAACGAATCATTTTACTTTAAACAATAGAGACTTAGTAAGTATTGAAGCAGAAGCTTTTATAAATCCGAATAATTCTTGGAATAAAACTTTATACAAACCGCTTTCGTCTAAAGATGCAACTTCTGTTCCTGTGAAATTGATTCCGTATTTTGCTTGGGGAAATAAAGGGCAAGGAGAAATGACGGTTTGGATGTCTCATTAAGTTTTGGACGCGGATGAAACGGATTTACTACGTAAAGACGCGGATTAAAAAGGGATTCTTTAATTTGTCATAGAAGTATAAACGCATAGTTTGTCATTTCGACCGTAGGGAGAAATCACACTCGGGAGTCGACAAAGATTGGCGATATTCAGTACGGAATTTCTAGTGGGATTTCTCCTTCGTCGAAATGACAAAAAAATAAAAAACATATGAAATACATTCTAACTCTATTTTTAATAACAACACTTTCTCTATCAGCTCAAACGCTTGATAATAAATTGACATTAATCGTTGCACAAGACGGTTCTGGAGATTTTAAAACTATTCAAGAAGCGGTGAATAATGTAAAAGATAATTCTGAGAAACTTGTTGTAATTACTATAAAACCAGGAAAGTATGTCGAGAAGTTGGAAATTCCAGTTTCAAAACCCTTTATTACGTTAAAAGGTTTGGACCGAAATAAAACGATTATTTCATTTGATGATTATTCTGGAAAACCGCTTCGAGAACAAGATCCATCAGGAAAGAAAGAATTTGGAACAGGAACTTCGTATTCTTTCATGATTAAAGGAAATGACTGCACGCTTGAAAATCTTACTGTCGAAAATACGGCGGGACGAGTAGGGCAGGCGGTTGCGCTTCACATTAAAGGCGATAGAGTAATTGTAAAGAATTGCAATCTTTTGGCTAACCAAGATACGCTTTATTTATCTGAAGGAAATACTCGAACCTATTTTGAAAACTGTTTTATCAATGGAACAACTGATTTTATCTTTGGCGCTGCAACGGCTTATTTTTATAAATGCACAATTGAAAGTCTAACAAACTCTTACATCACAGCGGCTTCGACTCCGCAAGGTCAGCCTTATGGTTTTGTTTTTACAGATTGTAAGCTTACTGCGAAAGATAAATCTGTAGACAAAGTGTTTCTGGGAAGACCTTGGAGACCTTATGCTCAAACTGTTTTCATTAATACAAATATTGGTTCTCATATTATTCCAGAAGGTTGGAACACATGGATTGATACTAGATTTCCTGATAAAGACAAAACAGCTTATTATGCAGAATTTGGAAGTAAAGGCTCCAGTGCAAAAGATATATCTCAACGTGTTTCATGGTCACATCAATTAACTAAAGAGGATCTTAAAAAATACAATAGAGATTTAGTTTTAAACGGATGGGATCCGAATAAATAGTATTTTAATTTTATCCAAAATAGAGAACCTTAAACAGAATAAAATTTTAATTTAACAAAAACCCGCTGACATCAATGTTTAGTGGGTTTTTCGTTTTTTTGAAGTTAGCAAAAAATGGATAGATTATCGTTTAAATTTCGTTGGTCAGAATTTACTTTTAAAAAATATTTTTTTTAGTAAAAATTATTCAAACTTTTTTAGGCCATCCTGTAACTATTCTGTTTATTGTTTTGTAAGTTTTTTGCCGCAAAATAAATATACGTTTAGTATTTTTCTCTATCGTTTTCGTAAGAAAAGGGTATTTTATAAGCGCTTATTTATCAGTAGGGATACAGTTTAGTTTTACAGAATATATACTATATGTTTATTTTTGATATAAATCTTATTGTTTTTTCGTCAAAATGAGTTTATAAATTTTCTTTTAAGCAAACATTTACCCTAAATATTTAGGTTCATCTATTTTTTCCATTCGTTTTTTATTAATATTGTTTTTTTAGTCACATTTTTTTTGACATTCTGCGATTAAAACAGGATAGAGCAGGACGGTTCTCATGTATCATCGTCCTATTTTTGGAATATTAAAATAAATGTGTTTTAAACATTTAATAATCTTTAGTTAAGATTTCTTTAAATAAAGTTTTATTAAAATTAAGACATGTTTAAAACATGACTAACTAACATTAATAACCTAACCAAACAAACATTTATGAAACAAGCACTTATAAAAAGATGTAGTTTTCTTTTGTTTACACTGATGAGTGTATTGAGTTATGCTCAGAATCAAGTTACAGTAACGGGAACAGTTACAGACAATTTAGGAGGACTATTGCCTGGAGTTAACATTACTGAGAAATCTACAAAAAATTCAGTGACGACAGATTACAATGGAAAGTATCAGATTAAAGTTAAAAGCGGAGGAACATTAGTTTTTTCTTTCATCGGAATGAAAAAAATGGAGATACCTCTAAATAATCGTTCGATCGTTAATGCAAAAATGGAGGATGATTTTAATCAATTAGATAATATAGTTGTAGTTGGTTATGGTACTCAAAAGAAAAAGGAACTTACTGGAGCTATTGCAACAATTAAAACAGATGAGTTAATGGATTTGCCAGTTACTAATTTATCTGACGCCCTAAAAGGACTGGTTCCAGGGGTTACAGTTTCTAGTGGTACCGGTCGTCCTGGTGATGCAGGAACTATTCAGATTCGTCAAAGTTTTGGTTTTTCGAAAGATGGAAACTCAACTATTCCATTGGTAATTATTGATGATATGATTCAGGTTGATCCAAGTAACGGAAAACCAACTTTGGAGCAATTCAATAGATTAGATCCATCAGAGATTGAAAGTATTACAGTTTTAAAAGACGGTTCTGCTGCAATCTATGGTTCACGTGCTTCTCAAGGAGCGATTGTGGTAAAAACGAAACGTGGTAAAGCAGGTAAAGCAAAATTTAGTTATAACAGCCAGTTTGCTGTCAATGATGCTGTAAGTCACAGTAAAGTATTAAATGCTTATGAGTTTGGAGTTTTTAGTAACAGATTTAATACCGGAAGAGTAGTTGCGCCAGGTGTAGTTGATCCAATTACATTATATTCTCAATCTGAATTAGAGCAAATGAAAGGTTTGAACTATAACTGGTTAGACGAAGCATGGAAACCTGCTATTCAGCAAAAACACTCTTTCAATGTGAGTGGTGGTAGCGAAGATATTACCTATTTTGCTGGTGCAACTTACTTAACGCAAGATGCAAACTTAGGATACCAAAAGTATGATAAATGGAATTTCCGTACAGGAATCAATGCTAAAATTGCTAAGAATTTAGATTTTTCTGCTTCTATTTCTGGAAATGTTGGAACAATTGATAAGTCGTTTACAAAAGCTTCAGCAAATATTAGTGACGGAAGTTATGGATCTGCTGCCGGTGGAGAACAAGCAGATTATGGATTTTTATTACACATGCCACAGCATGTGCCATGGCAAGTTACTCTAGATGATGGTAAAGAATATTATGTGTCTCCATTTCCTAATTCAAACAAAAACTTAGGTAGTGCAAACGCTAATACTACAATTGCTGGTTGGAACTATTTTGCCAATTTAAACAATGGTTCTCATCAAATTACAGATGATAACTCATTTAATGTAACTGCGTCTTTAAATTATAAAGTTGCTGCAGTTAAAGGATTATCTTTTAAAGTAAATTATGCAAGAACTCAAAGTTCTTCTTACACAGAGCAAATTCAGTTGCCTTATGATTTAGCTCGTATTAGAGATTACCAACTTTTAGACAAACACTTAGCAAGTGAAGCTAATCCTAGTATTTATAATGCTACAACGAATCCAACAGGAAGTTATATCATCGATACAAATGTTAGAAACTCGAGAGTTTACTACAATAATAATGATAGTAAGAGCACTCAAGGAGATTTCCTTATTAACTATGATAGAACTTTTGGAGATCATCAAATTGGTGCAATGGTTGGAGGTGAAGCATCAGAAGTATACAATACAGCTACTCGTTTAGCTTATGAGCAAACAGGTAAAGATTACTTAGGAGATTATCGTACAGCAGGAACATTAAATGCTTCTAACAGTACAGCAACGAAAGTTGAAGGTGGAACTCTTTCTTATTTTGGTCGTTTCAATTATAGCTACAAACAGAAATATTTATTCCAATTTCTTTTCAGAAGTGATGCTTCAACGAAATTTGCACCAGAAAAGTATTGGGGATATTTCCCATCTGCTCAGTTGGGTTGGGTAATGTCTAAAGAAAACTGGTTTGAAAAAGCTTTGCCTTGGGTTGATTTCTTAAAAGTTCGTTATTCAATTGGTAAAACAGGAAAAGATAATATCCAACCATGGAGATGGGCTCAGTATTATGATGTTATTGTTGACAAAGGTTTTCAATTTGGAGCTAATGGAGGTACTAATGGAAGTGGTTTAACACCTAGAGTTAACCCTAATAGAAATGTAACTTGGGATACTACTATAAAAAACAACATTGGTATTGATATTAATGTGTTAAAAAATAGATTAAATTTTACCTATGATTTTTACTATGATAAGAGTAAAAACATGTTAACAGATATGAGTAGTGCTGTTGGTGTGCCAATTTCTGTTGGAGGTGGATATGCTGAAGAAAATTACGGAGCAGTTGATGCATGGGGACATGAATTTGCTATTAACTGGAGCGATAAAGTTAAAAGCAATATTAGTTATAACGTAGGAATAAACTTTAGTTATAACAATAATGAAGTTAAGAAATTTCCGGATCAAGGAAACTTAACTCCTGCTAATAACACTACAAGAGTTGGACAATCTGTAGGATTCAATCCTGTTTGGGGATTTGCAGTTTGGAAAGGAACATCTACAGGAGATGGTATTTTACGTACAGATGAAGATATTGCAAATTACTGGGCTTATTTAACTGAGCGTGCTGCTGCAGTAGGTGGTGTGCCAAAATATCTGGATATTAGTTCAATGAGCGGAATGAGAAAAGGATCTTTGGCTTATCAGGATGTTGCGGGTCAGCTTAATCCTGACGGAACTCTAGCGCCAGCTGATGGACAAATCATGAAAGAGAATGATTATGTTAAATTGGCAAACAGCAGCAGAACTTATGGGTTTACTACAAACTTAGGATTTAAAGTAGATGGGTTTTATTTAAGATCTCAAATCTCGACTTCTTGGGGAGGTGCCACTTTTGTAGATTTAGTAAACCAAGGTACTTCTTCTGCCCACAATATGTGGTCTCGTGAGAGCTTCTGGAGCGATATGTATGCTGAAGATAATCCGAACGGAAAATATCCTAGCGTAGCACAATGGGCTTATATGTCAAGTCCGTCAGATTTCTGGCAATTGAATACTTTCCGTTGCTTCGTTAGACAGCTATCTGTAGGATATGATATTCCTAAGAAAGTTTTTGCAGACACTAAAATTTCTGCTATTACGTTGGGTATAACGGGTAATAATCTATGGGATTTATATAACCCTTATCCTGATCATTACCGTAACATGTATGATAATTCTTCTGTAGCATATCCTACACTTAGAACTTGGACGCTTAATTTTAACGTATCATTCTAAACTAAAT
This sequence comes from Flavobacterium sp. UBA4854, assembly GCF_002399805.1. Classification (NCBI taxonomy): domain Bacteria; kingdom Pseudomonadati; phylum Bacteroidota; class Flavobacteriia; order Flavobacteriales; family Flavobacteriaceae; genus Flavobacterium; species Flavobacterium sp. UBA4854. The sequence continues at coordinate 3,806 of NZ_DHEI01000013.1, read as the reverse complement.
TTAAAGCAATTATGAAAACACCATTTAAATATATAACATTATCACTATTGCTTGCTGCTGGAGCAGTTTCTTGTAGTGATGATTTTCTAAAAGACAAGAAACAATATTCATTTTACGATGATACGTTTTATCAGACACAGGAACGTGCACAAGCTTATGTTGACAATCAATATTATGATTTTTACAATGCATATAAGTCACCAACTTCTACAATTATTGGTTCTTATACAGATGCCAATTCTAGATTAACAGAAGAGCTAGGAGGAACTCAAGATTTTATCAATCCAAATAAAACACTTGTAAATTCACAAGATGCAAATGGCTACTATGGTGTAAAACTTGCAACAAGTATTAATAATACTCCATATAACAGAATTAGAGAATGTAATGTTTTTTTAGAAGACATTGATGTAAAAGGTTCTAATTTGGACAAAACATTTCGCGATCAGGCAAAAGGGCAAATGTACTATATGCGTGCTATGCAATATTTTGATTTAATGCGTGTGTACGGAGGAGTTCCAATTGTTACTACAGTTCAAGATGCATCAGCTGATGATGCATCAATTCAGCTTCCAAGAGCAAAAGTTTCTGAAGTCGTAGATCAAATTATAAAAGATTTAGACATGGCAGCAAGTTTATTGCCTGGAAACTGGCCTACTCAATACGGTCGTTTTACGAGAGGAGCAGCCTTAGCACAGAAGTCAAGAGTGCTTTTAACTTTTGCTAGTCCATTGTTTAATAAAAACTGGGATGGCTCAACTGAGCGTTGGGAAGCAGCCTTGAAAGCAGGACTAGAAGCAGAAAATCAATTGACTGCAGATGGGTACGGATTGTATGGAAGTACAGCAAAACAATGGGAACAAATGTTTTTGATTGACAATGCATTTTGTTCTGAGGCGATTACTGTTCAACTTTGTGGAACAGGTGTTACCTCAAACGTAATAAACAATTCATGGGAAAAAGGTATTCGTTTATTAAGTTTAGGTGGAACAGGAGGAGGAGTAGCTGCCCCTAAAGAAATGATTGATTTGTTTCCAATGAAAGACGGTAGAAGACCTACTGCTGCAAACGGTTACAATGATTTTACTTTCTTCGTAGACAGAGATCCAAGATTCTACAGAACTTTTGCTTTTTCTGGTTCAAAATGGGGATCAAAAGAAACGCCTAATTCAGTTCTTTGGGCTTACCGTTGGGTAGATGGATCAAATAAAGCAGGTTTTTCAGATGGAAATACTGCAATCTCTAGTCCAGCTTTTGTTAGAAAAATGACAAATACTGCAGCTAGTAAAGAAACCAATTTCCAATATTCTGGAACAGATATTATGGAATATCGTTATGCTGAGTTATTATTGAATATTGCTGAATGTTATGCTGCTTTAGGTCAGACAAATAATACTTTAGCTTATTTAGGGAAAATTAGAAACCGCGTGGGTATTGATTCTAAAAACAATTACGGAATTGGAACATTGGCAGATAAATATCAGGCAATAGAAGCGGTGTTATATGAGCGTAGAGTAGAATTAGCTTACGAAGGAAAACGTTTTTGGGATGTTCAAAGATGGATGCTTTATGATAACGAAGCTCTTCCAGGAGTTGTGGGTGGTACTGTAAGCAAATTAGGTTTAACTCCAATTAATGGAACAAAACGTACTGGTAACTTTTTACAGTATAATTCTACAACAAGTTCTTCGACTACAGATCCTTTAACTTCTGCTCGTGCAAGTGTAGTTGCAGATCCAGATGCAGCAAATTTTGAAGCTCAGTTGAAGACTTTAGAGACGTTCTACAACACAAATTTCATTCGCACACCATTACTTACGCCTATGGATAACTTTAGTGGAGTAGCTGTTAATATTAAATTTAATCCAAATTATTATATCAATGGTTTAAATACAACTGCTTTAACTTCAAATCCATGGTTGTTACAAACTATTGGCTGGAATGATAACTTTGGAGGACTAGGAACCTTCAATTATCAAGAATAGATTTAATATCAAAACAATGATTATTATATAAAGCTTTTCACCTGTATTCGTTAAAAGATACAGGTGATTTGTTTAAAAAGAATTACCACAACTAGAAATTAACATGAAAAATTCCACATTATTTATCGCATCATCTCTGCTTTTTTTAGGAAGTGCAAAATGTTTTGCTCAATATCCGAAGATTAGTCCAGAAGTTCAGGCTCAGGAAAAAGCTATTAAAGAAGAAGCTCAAAGACTCTCTGATGAAGCTTGGGAAAAAGCTTTAGTCGTTATTGAAGAAGAAGCTAGACATGGAAAACCATATATTCCATGGGCAGCAAGACCAACAGATTTACCTCAAGCAGAAATTCCTGCTTTTCCAGGTGCTGAAGGTGGAGGAATGTACACATTCGGTGGACGTGGTGGAAAAGTTTACACAGTAACAAGTCTAGAAGATCGCGGACCAGGAACTTTACGTGAAGCTTGCGAACAAGGAGGAGCGAGAATAGTGGTATTTAATGTTGCTGGAATTATCAGACTTAAAAGCCCGTTAATCATTCGTGCGCCTTATATTACAATTGCTGGACAAACAGCTCCTGGAGATGGAATTTGCGTGGCGGGAGAATCAACTTGGATTGATACTCACGATGTGGTAATTAGACACATGCGTTTCCGTCGCGGAGAAACTTTTGTAGGCCGTCGTGATGATGCTATCGGAGGAAATCCTGTAGGAAACATTATGATCGACCACGTTTCTGCAACTTGGGGATTAGATGAAAATATGTCAATCTACAGACATATGTATAATCCTGGACCAGGTTATCCAGACATCAAAGTGGGAACGGTAAATATTACAATCCAAAACAGTTTGTTCGGAGAAGCTTTAGATACTTACAACCATGCTTTCGGAAGTACTTTAGGTGGAGAAAACTGTTCTTTCATGAGAAATATGTGGGCTAATAATGCAGGAAGAAACCCTTCTATCGGTTGGAATGGAATTTTCAATTTTGTGAATAACGTAGTTTTCAACTGGTACAACAGATCTACAGATGGTGGAGATTACACTGCTAATTACAACATCATCAATAATTTCTACAAACCAGGACCTGTAACCGATTTGACTCAGCCAATTAGCTACAGAATTTTAAAACCAGAATCAGGAAGAAGCAAATTGCCTTATATGGTTTTCGGTAGAGCTTATGTAAACGGAAACGTGGTAAATAATAATGAAAAAGTTACCAAAGATAACTGGGATGGAGGAATTCAAATCGAAAATAAAAAAGGCGAATTAATGACTTATGATGAATCAAAAGACTATTTCGCTAAAATGAAAGCAGAAAAACCTTTCCCTATGCCATGGTTCAATAAATTCATGACTGCTGAAGAATCTTATGAGTTTGTACTTAAAAACGTTGGGGCAACCTTACCACTTAGAGATAAAGTTGACGAAAGAATCGTAAGAACTGTAAAAACTGGAGTTCCAGAATATGCAAAAGGATTAGAGAAAAAGACTTTTTATCAATTCGAACACAGACGTTTACCGATGGATTCTTATAAAAAAGGAATCATTACAGATATTTCTCAAGTTGGAGGATATCCTGAATACAAAGGAAAACCTTATGTAGATACAGACAAAGACGGAATGCCAGATGCATGGGAGAAAAAATACGGTTTAAATCCGAATGATCCATCAGATGCTCAAGGAGACTTAAATGGAGACGGATATTCTAATATTGAAGATTACATTAACGGTGTAAATCCTGCGATAAAAGTAGACTGGAAAGATTTGGCTAATAACAAAGAAACTTTAGTTAGGCCTTTATTAGATTTAAAATAAGAAAT
>NZ_DHEI01000118.1:6683-19147 GCF_002399805.1 Flavobacterium sp. UBA4854 | reverse complement strand
GCATCAAACGGAACAACAGATTCAAAAACATATAGTTTTACATTAACTTGTTCAGGTGCAAATTGTCCAAATGCATTGCCTGTAATTACTTGGAATTCACCATCAAATACTACGGTATACCAAAGTTCTTTCCAAGCTGTGCCAATTTCAGTTACAGCTGTTGATAGCGACGGAACAGTTTCAGGTGTTACGATTACTATAAATGGTGGAACATTTAATATGACAGCGGGTACAAATAATACCTATACGTATAATTTTACGCCAACTGCTTATCAGGATTATCCAATTGTAATTAAAGCAACCGATAATAAAGCGGCTGTAACTACATTAAACAATACCATTAAAATTGCTACAATAAGTGGTAATAGATTTATTCCGCTTCCATCTAAAATTATTTTAGGATACGCGCATTCTTGGGAAAATACTTCTGCACCATTTTTATATTTCTCTCAAATAAAGGGAAGTAAGTTTAACGTAGTCGATTATTCTTTCGTAGAAACAGTAAACCGTGATGGCTATACGCCAATACTAACCACAAACGATGCTAGATATTTGACCAATGGTGTTTTCGATAAGCAATTGCTGAAAAACGATATCAAAACTTTAAGAGATAGTGGCGTTCCTGTTATTGTTTCTATTGGAGGTCAAAATGGTCACGTTGTTCTAGAGAATGTAACGCAAAAAAATATTTTTGTTAATGGTCTAAAAGCCATTATTGACGAGTATCAATTTGATGGAGTTGACATTGATTTTGAAGGAGGATCGATGAATTTTAGCGCTGGAGGTTTAAGAGATATTTCTTATGCAGGTATTTCTGCTTATCCAAGATTGAAAAACGTAGTAGATGCTTTCAAAGAATTAAAAGCCTATTACGGTCCTGGATTCTTATTGACTGCGGCTCCAGAAACACAATATGTACAAGGAGGATATACTACTTATACAGATACGTTTGGTTCTTTCTTACCAATTATTCAAAACTTGCGTAACGAGTTAGATTTGTTAGCAGTACAATTGTATAACACAGGAGGAGAAAACGGATTAGACGGCCAGTATTATGGTACAGCTAAGAAAGCAAACATGGTTACAGCCTTGACTGATATGATCATAAAAGGATATAACATTGCTTCAACAGGAATGCACTTTGATGGTTTACCAGCTTCAAAAGTTCTTATTGCATTGCCAGCTTGTCCAAGTGCTGCAGGTAGCGGATATCTAACTCCAACCGAAGGAATTAACGCTATGGATTATTTAAGAAACGGAACCAATTTCTCAGGAAGAACATACACTATGCAGCCAGGCGGACCATATCCTTCTTTAAGAGGTTTAATGACTTGGTCTGTAAACTGGGATGCCTCTTCTTGCGGAAATTCATCTGAATTGTCTAAAGCATACGCGGCTTATTTTGCATCGCAAGGCACAGCAAAAACATTGGCTGTAGAAGATATAACTGCTGAAAGTAATGCAACTGTTGCCTATTTCAGAAACAATACTTTGTCTGTCGCTAATGACACAGGAGATATCGCTCAAGTTGATGTATTCAATACAATAGGGCAAACTGTTACAAGTCATAGAAACATTCAGAACAACAAAGAAGTACTGCTTAATAGCCCAAGTTTTGCTAGTAAACAAATTTTTGTTGTGATCGTAACAGATAAATCTGGACACAAAAAGTCATTGAAAGTAATGAACTTTTTAAACTAAAATAAAAGAATTGAAAATTTAGAAATAAGAAAATTGGGACGGTTAAAATTGAGTTTGGTTATTTATTTTTTAACCTAATTTTTATTTCTTAAATGCTGTGAATTGAGGTAATTTGTTATTTGGTTTTTGCCTCAAGTAGCGCATTATGAACCTGGCAATTTTTATTGCCAGGTTTTTTTTATTTATGACTTTTGATAAATGAAGTAATAACTCAATGTAGTACACGGATGAGGCGGATTTACTTCGTAAAGACGCGGATAAAAACGGATTTTGTTACTTAATTTTTAGATAGATTAATAAAAAATCCGTTTTTATCCGCGTTTTCGCAATAGCGAATCCGTATCATCTGCGTGCCATTTCTTCAAAATTAAAACTCAAATTAAAAATTATTTTAAGCTTCCAAATAAGGATCTAAAACTTCTGCGAATTTGTTAAGCCAATAAAAACTATCATCAATATTCTTTACTCCAAATTTAATGGTTTCGCAATCTTTCATAATACAAAGCGAAAGTGCATTATTTACTTCTCGTATCATTTTTGCCATTTCCTTACAATCAATTTTATCTGTAAAGAAATCGTTTAATCTTGTTTCAACTTCAGCTGATAATTTATCTGTAATCATAATCTTATAATTTAGGTAAATTTAAAGAACAATTATTTTTAGGATGACATAAATTTGTCTCAGAATGAAAAAAATGAGAATAAATCTGCTAAATCTGCAAAATTTGCGAGAAACCTTTTGCGAACTTTGCGTAAACCTTTGCTCCCAATAGATATCGGGATTGCGGTTAAAAAACTTTCACTATTTTTGAAATCAAATACAATTGTTTCAGAATCCATGCAGAAATTCATTAGCTTAATTACACTACTTTTTATTTTTACAATAAGTACAGCTCAAACTAAATTCGGAAATCCAGAAGTTGATCCACTTCAAATTCAAAAAACATATACAGATTGGTCTGTGTATCAAAGTAAAAACATCATGCTTTCTAGAGATTTTATAGCTTTGGATGCTGCCTCAAAAGAAATCTCAAAAGAAGCTTTTCTAGATAAATTAGCAAACGAAAACTACATTCCAATTAGATTAAAATCTGAAGTGAATATTTACGTTTATAAGCTTTTCAAAATTCAGCCCAAAACCGATACAAGTATAAAAGCGACAATCAACCAAATTGGTTTTGATGCTTATAAAAACTATAAAATGGAAGGAACAGCTTTTCCGCAATTCTCTTTTAAAGATTTAGACGGAAATCTGGTAACTAACGAATCTATGAAAGGAAAAATCATTGTGATAAAATGCTGGTACATTCACTGCACGCCTTGTATTAGAGAATTTCCGCAAGTCAACAAATTGGTTGAAGAATACAAAGACAGAAAAGATATCGTTTTTATGAGCTTGGCCGAAGATTCAGCAGAACAATTAAAAACATTCTTAGCCAGAAAGCCACTTTCGTATTCAGTAATTCCAGATATGAAAGTTTACATGAATGAATCGTTGCAATTGAATTCATTTCCAACACATTTTATTCTAAACAAAGAAGGAATGATTGCAAAAGTGCTTCCTAATTTTGAAAGTTTAGAAGTGGCTTTGGAGAAAGAAAGCAAATTGTGAAGTTTTTAACCATATAAGTTATATAAGAAAATTTAAGTTTTGCTAAAATGAACTTATATAACTTATATGGTTAAATTAAAACCTTAGCAACTTAGCATCTTTGCAACTTAGAACCTTTTTCACTACTTTTGCACCAAATTAATTAAAAAGACATTCATGTTAACAGTCAATAATTTATCAGTTCAGTTTGGTAAAAGAATTTTATTCGACGAAGTAAATACTACGTTTACTCACGGAAATATTTATGGAGTTATCGGAGCAAATGGTGCTGGAAAATCTACTTTTCTAAAAATCATTTCAGGCGATATGGATCCAACTTCTGGCCATGTTCATTTAGAACCAGGAAAACGTATGTCGGTTTTAAACCAGAACCACAACATGTTTGATGAGCATACTGTTTTGGAAACCGTTTTAATGGGAAATAAAGTTTTGTACGCTGTTAAAAAAGAAATGGATGAACTTTATTTAGATTATAATGATGCAAATGCTGACCGAATTGGAGAGCTTCAAGTTCAGTTTGAAGAAATGAACGGATGGAATGCCGATTCTGATGCAGCATCTATGTTATCTAACTTAGGAATCACAGAAGCAGATCATTATACTTTAATGGCTGATATGGAAGGAAAAATGAAAGTACGTGTGCTTTTGGCGCAGGCACTTTTTGGAAATCCTGATGTATTGATTATGGATGAGCCTACCAACGATTTGGATTTCGAGACAATCGCTTGGTTAGAAAACTTCTTAGCAAACTACGAAAATACTGTAATCGTTGTATCTCACGACCGTCACTTTTTGGATGCGGTTTGTACACATATTTCTGATATTGATTTCGGAAAAATCAATCACTATTCAGGAAACTATACATTCTGGTACGAGTCTAGCCAATTAGCGGCGAAACAACGTGCACAGCAAAACAAAAAAGCAGAAGAAAAGAAACAAGAGTTGGAAGAATTTATTCGTCGTTTTAGTGCAAACGTGGCGAAATCGAAACAAGCAACTTCTCGTAAAAAAATGATTTCGAAATTGAATATTGCCGAAATCAAACCTTCTAGCCGTCGTTACCCAGCGATTATTTTCGATCAAGATCGTGAAGCGGGAGACCAAATTTTGAATGTACAAAACTTATCTGCTTCAGTAGAAGGAGAAGTTTTATTCAAAGATGTTGATTTGAATATGGCAAAAGGCGATAAAATCGTTCTTTTCTCTAAAGATTCGCGTGCAACAACAGCTTTTTACGAAATCTTAAACGGAGAACAAAAAGCAGATTCAGGATCTTTTGACTGGGGAATTACAACAAATCAAGCCTATTTGCCAGCTGAAAACCACAAATATTTCGAAAATGACTTAACTTTAGTTGACTGGTTACGCCAATATGCTAAAACAGAAGAAGAGCGTGATGAGGTATTTATTAGAGGTTTCTTAGGAAAAATGATTTTCTCTGGAGAAGAAGCTTTAAAAACGTCTAGAGTTTTATCTGGAGGAGAAAAAGTACGTTGTATGTTGTCTAGAATGATGATGGAGCGTGCTAACGTTTTAATGCTTGATGAGCCAACAAACCACTTAGATTTGGAGTCTATTACAGCTTTCAACAACTCATTGAAAAACTTTAAAGGTTCTGTAATCTTCACAACGCATGACCACGAGTTCGCGCAAACAGTTGGTAACAGAATCGTAGAATTGACACCAAACGGAGTAATCGACCGTTACATGACATTTGATGAATATCTTGATGATGAAAAAATTCAAGAACAAAGAAAGAAGATGTATAATCTTTAATAAAGCAAAAGCCCGTTATAAAAATAATGGGCTTTTTTTATGTATTATTTTTCTTATTTTTGTAAGATTGTTCTTTTGTTAATAATAATGTATGTTTTCTGAATATGAAAAAATGCCCAATACTCTTAAGAAACTTGGGCTTGATAGTAATGATTTATTAAAAATAGAGAAGTATAAATGGGTTGTAACAGAAAAGGTTCATGGAGCAAATTTCAGTTTTGTTTATGAAAATAACAACCTCAAATTTGCTAAGAGAAAAGAGTATTTATTGTGGACTGATGATTTTTTTGGTTATCAGCTGATTGTCCATAAATTAGAAGATAAAATACTTAGTCTATTTGAACAATTAAGTACTGAAATTAAAGCTTCTAAACTTATTGTTTATGGAGAACTTTTCGGAGGCAAATATCCGCATTCTGATGTTGTGGCTTTAAAGAACCTTTATCCAATCCAAACAGGCGTTTATTATTCACCTACAATTGAGTTTTGTGCATTTGACATAGCTATAGAATCTGAAACGGAAGCAAAATTTTATCTTGATTTTGAAAAAGCATTAAGCTTGTTTGAGAAGTTTGGAATATTTCATGTAAGACCTCTTTTTATTGGAAAATTGAATGAAGCAATGAATTTTAATAAAAGAATAAATTCGTTAATCCCTAAAGAGTTGAATCTGCCTGAGCTGAAGGATAATCTCATTGAAGGTATTGTGATTAAACCTTTTAATAGAATTGACACAAATTTGAATCTTGAAAGACCCATTATAAAATTAAAAAACTCGGAATTTGATGAAGAAAAGAGATTTCATGAAGCAGAAAAATGGTCTTTTATTCCAGATGTTTCTTCAAAAACTGAAAGTCTATCTTTTATAATGGAAGAATTGAGGAATTATATTACAGACAATAGATTACAAAGTGTAGTTTCAAAAATTGGAGCTATAAATCTTAGCGATCAACTACGTATGGAACAAATTAAAATAGAATTTTTAAAAGATGTTATTGTTAGTTTTAATGAAAACAATAATAATTTATTTGAATATCTGTTGCCAGATGAAAAAGAATGGCTGTCAGAAAGGATAATGTTCGAAATTAAAAAAATATTGCCTAATTAAGATCAACAATTCTGCAATGTTTACTAAACAAAAAATCCCTGTTGTAAGATTAACAGGGATTTTTTTATGTCTTTTTATTTACTGCCGAACATTTTAGCGAAAATCCAGATAATAATCGCAACAATAAAAATTACGATAAAAATCCCGAATCCCATTCCGGCTTTAAAAATGTCTCCAATAACTTCACAGCTTGTAAATGAAAACAGTATTACAAATACCATTAACAATCTTAGTATTTTATTTTGCATGACTTCTGATGTTTTAAATTGATACTTAAAATTACTTCAGGAATCAGCGAAATATGTTATAGAATTTTTGAGAAATGTTTTAGGATTTGGAGATGATTAGATTTCAAAGAAATTGAAAAAGAGCCATCGGCTCGATCCATATTGTAGGGCTGGATTTTAATCCAGTTTAAAAATAATTTAGCAAAAGTAAGAGCCGTAGGTTCGGTACATTTTACACGCAATAATATGAATCGTTCCGATGGAACTTTATTTTGTGTGTGGAAATCATTCAACGGATTAAAATCCGTTGCTACAATATTGTTCATTCCTTCGGAATTTTAAATAATTTAATTCTAATTAGCTGAATTTTCAGCAAGATCTTCAAGATCTGGCATCTCGTCAATTTGAGTTTTTATTTTTTCAACCAAATCAGAAAATGTTGAATTTCCATTTAAAACTTTTGTTGTATATTCGAAAGGATAAAGTGATAAAAAGACTTCACCTTTTTCATATTTTAATGTCATACTTCTTAAAGGATAATCTGGTTTAGAGTCCATGTATAATTTAAAATCATATTTCTTTATTAGAAAATCAGAAAAAGAATAAGCTAAAAACATTGCAGCTTGAGATTCTTCAATTTGAAAAGCTTTACAATATAATAAGAAGCCAAAACCATCTTGGTCTACTTGATCTAAGTTTGTGGGATGATTAATTGGAGTTTCAATTTTTTTTTCAATTTTGTTGTCTATAAAATAACTTTCAATCATTTTCAAACAGCCTTCTAACATTTTTGGATCTATAATATCTTCGGTATATCTATCATCGAAATATTCTTTAGTATTGATTTGGCTTTGGTTGGATCCGTAGTTATTTGGTTCTTTTTTTGATGAAAATAGTTTTTTAAAAAAGCTCATAATTATTTGTGTTATGTTTGAAGATATTTTTTGAATAATACTAAAGTAAAATTTTAAGTTTAAACTTGTTAATAAGAGTAAGGTTTATTTTTGAAAATATGATTTTGAATATTACATATATGTGATTTACTTTAATTAAAAGTTTAAAGAATTCAAAAAATATTTCCCCACCCAACACCCCAACAAATAAAATCAGATTCCGTATATTTGCGCAACCAAACATTACAATCACTTATGAGTCAAAAAGTATTACTTAATTCGAAAGAAGTTACTATCATACTCCATCGTTTGGCTTGTCAGTTAATCGAAAAACATCTTGATTTCTCTGAAACAATTTTGGTGGGAATTCAGCCAAGAGGCGTTTTTTTAGCTGAACGTTTAAAACAAATATTAGAAAACGAATACAAGGTTCCTGAAATTTCTTTAGGATACTTGGATATCACTTTTTTTAGAGATGATTTCCGTCGTACTGATAAACCGCTTGAAGCCAATAAAACCCAAATCAATTTTATAGTCGAAGACAAAAAAGTCATTTTTATCGATGACGTTTTGTTTACAGGAAGAAGCATTCGTTCTGCTTTAACTGCCATTCAATCTTTCGGAAGACCTTCAGAAATTGAATTATTGGTTTTAATTGACAGACGTTTCAGCCGTCATTTACCAATTCAACCCGATTACAGAGGCCGTCAGGTAGATGCTATCAATGGTGAAAAAGTAATTGTAAGCTGGAAAGAAAATGATGGTGAAGATGTTGTTCACCTAGTGACAAATTAGTTTAATCGGTTAACCGGTTAATTGTTTAATCGGAAAAACCAATGATTAAACGATTAATGAAATTAAAATGAGTTGAACCGTTAAATCGGTTAACTGTTTAATCGCAAAGCAAACGATTAAACGATTAAACAAATAAACAATTAAACAGAAAGATGAAAGAATTAAGCGTAAATCATTTATTAGGAATAAAATATATCAATGAGAATGATATTAACCTGATTTTTGAAACGGCAGATCATTTTAAAGAAGTCATTAATAGACCAATTAAAAAAGTTCCTTCATTACGAGATATTACCATCGCCAATATTTTCTTCGAAAACAGTACCAGAACCAAACTCTCTTTTGAATTAGCGCAGAAACGTTTATCTGCCGATGTGATCAGTTTTTCTGCAGCTCAGTCATCGGTTAAAAAAGGAGAGACCTTGATTGATACTGTAAATAATATCCTTTCGATGAAAGTGGATATGGTTGTAATGCGCCACTCTAATCCCGGAGCGGCTTATTTTTTATCTAAAAATGTCAAAGCAAGTATCGTAAACGCTGGAGACGGAGCCCATGAGCATCCAACTCAGGCTTTATTAGACAGTTATTCGATTAGAGAAAAACTGGGTGATGTTGCTGGAAAAAAAGTAGTTATTGTAGGCGATATTCTGCATTCGAGAGTTGCCTTATCTAACATATATGCTTTGCAGATGCAAGGCGCTGAAGTAAAAGTTTGCGGACCAAAAACGCTGATTCCGAGATATATTGAATCGCTTGGTGTTACAGTTGAACCGAATTTAAGAAAAGCATTAGAATGGTGTGATGTTGCGAATATGCTTCGTGTACAGAACGAACGTATGGATGTGAATTTCTTCCCATCAACGCGTGAATACGCACAGCAATACGGGGTTGATAAACCGCTTTTGGATTCGCTAGGAAAAGAAATCGTAATTATGCACCCAGGACCAATCAACAGAGGAGTAGAAATTACTTCTGAGGTGGCCGATTCTGATCATTCGGTTATTTTGAATCAGGTGGAGAATGGAGTTGCGATTAGAATGGCGGTTATTTATTTGCTGGCTTCTAAGATTCAGTAGGTTTTTTAGTTTTCAGTCGCAGTTTTCAGTTTTTGAACGAGTGTCACACTGAGCGAAGTCGAAGTGCTTTTTTAAGTAGAACGTGCTTTGCAAACGTGGGCTTCGACTTCGCTCAGCCTGACAAACTTGAAACTTGAAACCTGAAACTAAAAAAAACTTACTAAATTAGCATAAACAAATATAAGCCCCTCAAAAATATAAAATGAAAGTAGATCAAAAAGGACATACCGTTACGATTAAAGATACGCAAGGAGATGTAAATGCTTTCTTGGAAAAAGTAACGCAACAATTTAAAACCTTTGAAAAACAAAATATTATAATCGATTTATCATCAGATTCTAATATTTCAGAAAATGATTTAAAAGCTTTTTTACCACTTTCTAAAGTTCAGAAAAAAGCGAAAAAATCGTTTGTAATTGTAGCAACCGATCTTGATTTTAACGCTATTTCAGATAAATTGGCTGTAGTTCCTTCTCTTTTAGAAGCGCATGACATTATCGAAATGGAAGAAATCGAACGTGATTTAGGATTTTAATATTGGTTTAATTGTTTATTGGTTTAATCGTTTAATCGTTTTGATTAATTTTAACCGATTAAACGATTTACCAAATAAACGAATTAACAATAAATTGAAACTGACTATACTTGGCTGTTATGCCGCAACTCCCAGAACGCTTACTAACCCGACTTCGCAGGTTTTAGATATTAAGAACAGATTGTTTTTAATTGATTGCGGAGAAGGAACTCAGGTACAGCTTCGCAAAAACAAGATTAAATTCTCAAAAATTAATCACATTTTTATCTCGCATCTTCATGGAGATCATTTGTATGGATTAATAGGAACTATTTCAACCTTTTCCCTTTTAGGAAGAACTACAGATTTACATATTTATGGTCCAAAAGGAATCAAGGAATTGATCCTGATTCAGTTAAAACTGACTGAATCTTGGACAACGTATTCTTTGTTTTTTCACGAATTAGAATCGAAAGAAAGCGAAGTTATTTTTGAAGACAAGAAAGTTATCGTAAAAACAATGCCGTTGAAACATCGCGTATATACGAATGGTTATCTTTTTCAGGAAAAGCCAGATGAAAGAAAATTAGACGTTGAAGCAGTTCAGCGCTATAATATTCATGTAGCTTATTATCAGAAAATCAAAAACGGAGGAGATATTACGCTTGATGACGGAACAGTAATTGAAAATGAAAAACTTACTTTTGATCCACCGCCAGCAAAAAGTTATGCTTTCTGTTCTGATACAGTTTACAATGAAGAGATAATTCCAATTATACAGAATACAGACATTTTATACCACGAATCTACGTTTTTAGAATCGGAAGCAAGATTGGCCGAAAAAACACTGCATTCGACAGCAAAAGAAGCAGCAAATATTGCTTTAAAAGCCAATGTGAAACAGCTTATTTTAGGTCATTATTCAACACGCTATGATGGTTTGGAGCCATTTAAAAAAGAAGCAGAAGAGGTTTTTCCAAATGTGCTTTTAGCAGATGATGGAGTTAGTTTTGAGTTTTAATTTAAGGTTCTGAGATGCTAAGGGACTAAGTTTTGGTGTAGTAATTTCAAGTTAAGTTGACGGAATCTTAATATATGATTGTCACACTGAGCGAAGTCGAAGTGCTTTTTTTTTAAGCAGAACGTGCTTTGGGAACGTGGGCTTCGACTTCGCTCAGCCTGACAAGCCTGAAACCTGAAACAAAAAATCTAAAGTCAACAATCTAAAATAATAAATAATGAACGATTTAAGTAATTATAGAAAGTCATACGAGAAAAGTGAATTATTAGAAACTAATATTCCAGAAGATCCGATTAATCTTTTTAACCGATGGTTTCATGAGGTGGAAGATTTTGGCGGAAGTGGGGAGGTAAATGCCATGACGGTTTCTACAATTGGATTGGATGGTTTTCCGAAATCGCGTGTCGTTTTATTGAAGAAATTTTCTGAAGAAGGGTTTATATTTTATACCAATTATAATTCAGAGAAAGGAAAAGCGATAGAAGCAAACCCAAATGTTTGTTTGTCTTTTTTTTGGCAGGAAGCAGAACGTCAGGTAATTATTAAAGGAATTGCCCAGAAAACATCTGAGATTATTTCTGATAATTATTTTGATTCACGTCCTGACGGAAGTAAGCTAGGCGCTATAGTTTCGCACCAAAGTGAAGTTATTCCGTCTAGAACTTTTTTAGAAGAAAACTTAAAAAAAATAGAAACTGAATTTGAAGGTAAAACTATCCCTAGACCTGAAAATTGGGGAGGTTATATTGTAACTCCACTTCAAGTTGAATTCTGGCAAGGAAGACCTAATAGGCTTCACGATAGAATTAGATATACAAGTCAGTCTGATTTTTCGTGGAAAATTGAGCGACTATCTTCTTAGTTGTAAGAAAATACTTTTTTAAATAAAAATTATATGCATTTCATCGATTAATTTTGTAGTTTAACGGTAATTTGAATACGTTTGGTATAGAAAAAGCAAACGATATTTTATTCAAAGATAAATTTAAAGGATTTGCCCCAACATTTACTTTAAACCGCTAAAATGCTGATGATTATGAAAAAGATTATGCGCACCATGTTGTTCATTGCGATTTTGTTCGCAATGAACGCATGTTCTGCTGATAACGCCGAAGCAAGCTTGGATACCACTCCAACAGAAGCTCTTGTTGTAAACTACACTTATAACGATACCGAAATAGAAACTATGAAGCTAATAAACGAATACCGTGTGAGTGTTGGTTTAAATGCTTTAGAGAGAATTAATCATATATCTTTTAAATGTGAAGAGCATAATAAGTATATGATTGAAAACAATGTTGTAGATCATAATGATTTTGTTGCTAGATCTAGTAATATCACTAGTATACTAGGAGCTAAAAAAGTAGGAGAGAATGTAGCCTACAATTATAAAACTGCAGAAGCGGCTGTACGAGCTTGGCTTGACAGTCCTGGACACAAAGAAAATATAGTAGGCGATTATACCCATTTTGGATTATCTGTAACAACAGATCCTGCTACGGGAAAAAAATATTACACTAACATATTTGTTAAGATTTAAAAGTTTATTGAACAGGTTGGTTTTTTAGAAGTCGTTGTAATTCATAGAATTGCAACGACTTTTTAAATAAAAAAAAGCTGCCATATCGGCAGCTTTTTTGTTGATCTATTTTTAATATTACAAGGCTGTAATAATGAATTCGCTTCGTCTGTTTGCTTGATGTTCTGCTTCTGTACATGGAACTCCGTCTGAACATTT
>NZ_DHEI01000118.1:0-6486 GCF_002399805.1 Flavobacterium sp. UBA4854 | reverse complement strand
GCTCTGCGGTCAGATAAAGCTTCGTTATACTGATGTGAAGCTCTACTGTCTGTATGCGAACGGATATCTAGTTTCATTGTTGGATAATCATTCAGAACAACCAATATTTTTTCTAGATCTAAGGCAGCTTCGGTTCTAATATTAGATTTATCCAAGTCGAAATAAATCATCTTGATGCCAAAGCATTTTCCTAAATCGTCGCCTACAGTAACCTTACAAGTTGATTTTTCCAATGCAATCGGTAGACTAGTTTTTCCGCTTGTTTTATCTATAGTAACAGGTAGCTCTTTTGTGGCATATTCTGGTTTTTCGGCTCTTACATAATAGGTTTTCCCGCATTCTACAGAAAAACTGTATTTACCAGATGCGTCTGCAACACCAGAATTTTTGAGATTCATTTGGTCATCATATAAAGTAAGCTTGGCTCCAGGAAGAGCAATTCCTGTTTCAGCATCGGTTACTGTTCCATACAATTCCTGAATACATCTTAATCTTCTGGTTTCTAGAAATCCGTAAATATCATCAGACCCTTGTCCTCCGTCTTTATTAGAGGAGAAAAAACCTCTTCTTGTTTCGGGATCAATAATATACGCAAAGTCATCTTTTGGAGAATTGACATCAGCTCCAACGTTCTGTATATTACTTATTTTTCCGTTATTGTCAATATTGGCAACAAATACATCTAAACCTCCAAGTCCTGGATGCCCATCTGAAGCAAAGTAAATTTCATTTTCAGAAGTTAGATACGGAAAAGTTTCTTTTCCTTCTGTATTAATTGTATTTCCGAGATTTTCTGGCGTACCATAACCTCCATTTGGATTTATGCTGACTTTATATAAATCTGATTGTCCAATTGATCCTGGCATATCAGAAGCAAAATACAGTGTTTTTTCGTCTGGACTCAAAGCAGGATGAGCTGTACTGTAATTATCACTATTAAAAGGAAGTTCCGCAATGTTAGTCCATTTGTTATCTGGTCCAAGTTCTGCTTTGTAAAGTTTGATTAAAGTGATCTTGTTTTCATCCTTTCCTTTCTTTCCGTTGATGTAATTATTTCTCGTAAAATAAACCGTTTTGCCATCTTTAGTAAAAACTGGTGAAGCCTCATGGAATTTAGTATTAATGGCCGATTTAAATTTATTGACTTTTGATGTGCTTCCTGTAGAAGGATCTAGATCGGCATCATAAATATTAGTAAAATATTCTCCTGTCCATTTGTGTTTGCGCTGTGTGAAATTCCCTGTATCTCTTGCAGAAGCAAAATAAATTTTGTTGTTGTAGACAAATGATCCATAATCGGAGTACTTACTATTGATGCCTGCATTTTCTATTTGGTACCTCCCAGAGTTTGCTTTAATCTGATCCAAATAGTTTATGTCTTCTTTATAAAGCTTTCCTCTGCTGTCATTTTTTGATTTAGCATTAAACTCATCCAGAAGTTTATTTGCTTTAGCCATATCTCCACTTGATTTTAGAGACTGTGCGTATCTAAAATAGTATTCTGGCTCAACATCTGTATTCATTGCAAATAATTCGCCATACCATTTTGCGGCATTCTGAAAATCTGAATTAAAATAATAGGCGTTACCTAGTTTTTTAAACATATCTTCTGACTTATAGCCTTTATTAGCAACTTTTTCATAAGTTTTAATGGCATCAACATAGGCGTAACTGTCATATTTCTTGTCTCCAGAATTAACTTTAGCCTGTTGCGCATAAGTGCTAAATGAAAAAGCGCCTATAATTGTAACGAAAAGTATTGTATAGTTTTTCATGATACCTTATTTTTAGAAGAAACGAGGAGTTGTCATTTTGCCTTTGTTTGAGAAGAATTCATAACGCAGGAAGATTTCGTGCGAACCTGAATTGTAATTATTCAATTTGGTAGTTTCTCGATCATATCCGTAACCTAAATAAAGTCCGTCTGTAATTTGAAATCCAACCATAGCACTTAAAGAAGCGCTCCATCTATAAGCTGCGCCAATCATAAATTTATCGTAGAACATAAAGTTGGCAGAGACATCTACTTGAAGAGGTGCTCCTTCGACCATTTTAGTCAAAAGTGCAGGTTTAAATTTTATGTATTGATATTTATCAAGATCGAATACATAACCTCCAATTAAATAATAATTGATTTTGTCTTTATAAATAGCAACATCGTTATCATTGTAACGATTAGTTTCAATAAAGTTTGGAACAGACAAACCGATGTATGCTTTATCAGAGTGCCAATAAACTCCAGCTCCAACATTAGGACTGAATTTATTATTTAAATCCTGAAATTGAGGATCTCCTTGATCTGCAGGGTTTAATTTGTTTACATCTAAGTTGAAGATATTTGCGGTTCCTTTAATACCAAATGATAGTTTAAAATCTGCGGATGTTTGAATTGTATAAGATAGGTCTACAGAAATGTTGTTCTCATTTGTTGGGCCAATTTTGTCATTAACCAACGATGCTCCTATACCTAATTTGCTATTGTTTATTGGTGTATTAATTGAGAAACTGCTTGTCTCTGGCGCTCCATCAAGACCAACCCATTGGGTGCGGTATAGGCCGAATACACTAAATACTCCACGAGAACCTGCATATGCAGGATTTATGGTTATTGTATTGTACATATACTGTGTATACTGCGCATCTTGCTGTGCATACCCTGAACATGTAACTAACAGAATGACGAAGAAAAATAATTTTGTTCTCATAGTAGATTTTATTAATTTAATAATTACTATTGATTTTTTAAATCACTGAAAATCAATGTCATATCAATCAAAATTA
Source organism: Flavobacterium sp. UBA4854 (assembly GCF_002399805.1). Classification (NCBI taxonomy): domain Bacteria; kingdom Pseudomonadati; phylum Bacteroidota; class Flavobacteriia; order Flavobacteriales; family Flavobacteriaceae; genus Flavobacterium; species Flavobacterium sp. UBA4854. The sequence goes on along the minus strand of NZ_DHEI01000118.1, from coordinate 3,705 downwards.
GTCAAAAAAATCAATTTTTTTAAATACGCTGCAAATAATCTTTGCAGCGTATTTTAATTGTTATTTCGATAGATATAAGTACCCGTCTAATTTGTGATCTTGAGCATTGTTGTTTCCATCTAGAGATTTATAATTAATAATGTAAAAATAAGTTCCAGTTGGTAGTCCATCAGATTGCTTAACGGTTGTTCTTCCTCTTGAAGTTCCGTCGAAAGCATTTGTTGTATTATTGTAGTTTGTGGTTTCAAAAACTAAAATTCCCCAGCGATTATATATTTCAACAGAATTGGTTGGATAACAAGTTGTGTCATCAATATTATCAATTTTGAAGAAATCGTTTATGTTGTCACCGTTTGGAGAAAATGCATTATGTACTAACACATCACCACAAGCTAAGACTTTACAATCATCATTGATTTCCATATTTAAAACTATGTTTCTTGGACATCTTTCATCGGCTATTATATATTCGAAAGTGTAATTGCCCAATGCTAAACCAAACGGATTAAGAATACCACCCTGAAGGGCATTAGTATTGTTTCTATCTTGCCAAACTCCTGTTGAAGGTGTTCCTTCAGGAAGTAAGGTGCTTAGGTTAATCAATGTCGAATCATCGTTACATGCCGTACCTCTTACTTCTACAACACCAATTGGAATTACTATAATGGTAACAGTTGCAGAATCACAATTATCTGGACTTGATTTATCACAAATTGTGTAACCGTAAGTATAAGTGCCAGCAGGCGTTAAGCTAGACACATTTACATTTCCAGAAGCATCAACAGTAATGTTTGGATCTGTTTTAGTGTTATTCCCTTCGGTAAGAAGCGTAAAGTTTACTAATTCTATCGTTACAGGTGTTCTTCCTTTTAAATCATTGCTGAAAATATTACCTACTAGTCCGAATGAATTACAACCGATATTGCTATAAGTATCATCATTCGCAATTATTGAAGAGATCACAATAACAGTCACAATAGCTGTATCACAGTTTCCAAAATCGGCCTTTTCGCAGATTTGATACGTTAATGTATAAGTGCCACCAGGTGTATTTGCTGCAACATTTATAGTTCCGTCAGGGCCTAATGATATTGAACCTGTTGGGTCGGGAATTGTTGTTGTAAGTGTTACATCATTTATATTTACCGCAGAACCATTTAGTGTATCGTTGGTTAAAACGTTACCCACAGTAGTTTGTGTTGGACTTGATATTATTGGTGCAGGATTATCATCATTAGCAACAATTGCAAATGTTGGTCTTGCAGTACAATAAGGATCTGCTGGTGGATAATTAACTGTTATAGTCTCACTCGGATTTACAGATAGCGTTACATTAGCGGTTGGACGTAATTTCTCAAATCCATCAGCGGCTTCAATCCATTTATTGTTTTCAAAAACCCAACCTGGCCAATCGATTCCTTTTCCTTGATCATCTACTACCGCTCCAGGCCATAATACGCGACCACTTAATGGCAGATTGTTCATTGTTGTTACAACATTATTGTTGCTGTCTGCCCAAGCAATAGTTACACCATTTACAGGAGTGAAGTTTACTGGTGTTACTACATAATCAATGTAAGGAACATCATTAACACAAATAGAGGTTGCAGTAACTGTCATTACTGGAGCTTCTATTGTAACGGTTACAGTTGCTGTATCGCAATTGTCTGTCTGATCGGCTTCGCAGATTTGATATACCATTGTTAATGTTCCTGCTGGAGCATTTGGCAATACATCTACTGAACCATCAGGGTTTAGTTGTAAAAACTCGTTTGGTGTAACCGTTGTAATTATAACATCAGATGCTGTTATAGTATTTCCTTCTAATGTATCATTTGGTAATACATTCAATACATTGGTTGTTGTATGATTTACTCCTGGAATTGGACCAGCAGAGTCATCATTTGCAACAATATCTTTGTATTCTTTACAGCTAACTCCGAAATCATTGTCTAAATGAACTAAATCTTCTGGAGTAATGGTTACAATATATCCGCTGTCTGTTGTGGTTTTACAAACGGTATGCAATTGCATTTTGCCTGTTTTGCCAGCAATATTTTTAGCAGATATAGATGGAAGTACTTTTACTAAACCAGTTAATCCTAAGTTTGCAGCCATAGTATCGAAATTCGCATCTCTAACCAATTTTATAGTATATTCTCCATAAGGATTTGCTATATCTGGACGGTTTCTCCAGAATCCTTCAATTCCCACAATTACTTCATCATGGTATCCGTTTGGACCATCAATAATTATATTTGCGTTCAATGCATTTCCGAAACCTCCAGCATTTAATTCTCCAACATTTTGAGGTCCGGTATAGCTTCCGTCTCCGTTAAGATCTATCCATTCCCATTGGCTATAATCAATGTTTCCATTTGAGTCTGGTATATTTTTAGTTACAATTCCATCATTGTTCGCATCATACCATTCATCCTGAATTCCGTTACTATTAGTGTCAAACCAAACGTAATCTCCAAGAACAGGAAGTTTTGAAGCTCCATACTCAAAATTATGGGTTTGTATTTTACAATCTTCCAAAGTAGTAAAGAATAAGCTAGAGTTAACAGGGTATAATTGATATGCACTATTCAAATTAGCGTCTTGCACTTGAACTAAGTAGCTTCCAGCAGGCATTCCAGAGAAGCTGTACATTCCGTCTGCGCCTGTAATGCGCATTTGTATTGGTCCTGTAGTTGTTCCTTGAGGAAGTAAAGTAACAGGTACATTTGCGATTGGAGCGTTGGTATCTATATTGATAATCTGTCCAGAAATTTTTACAGTATATTCGGGTTGTGTAATTACAACAGTAGCTGTAGCAGAACAAGTCTGATTTTCACCGTTTATAGGTGCAGTTGCAGTAAGAGTATAAGTTCCTGCTGGTAAATTAGTATTACCAACAACCTCATTTCTTTCATTTGTAATTACTACAGTTGAGCCTGCGCTGTTTGATACTGTAATTGAACCATCTGAACCGCCAAAACAGCTTGTGTTTGTTGCAATTCCGCTAACTGTAACTTTACGTTCAACTGTGAAAGTTTGAACCAATTCGGTTTTATTTCCTGCACAGTCGGTTAAAGTGTAAGTTCTTGTTAAGATATATGGTTCTCCATCACATCCATTTCCGCCATTGTTTGTATCGGTAACGGTGATATTTACTGTAGGGCTGCAATTATCGGCAGCATCTTTAATATCTGATGGATTTCCTACAGGTATTACATCTATACTAGCTAAGTTAGTTACACTTTCTGGAGCTGTTCCAGTTGGAGCAGTTTTATCTCGTACTGTGATAACTTGAACATGAGTAGTCGTATTGCCACCACAATCACTAATTTTCCAAGTACGAGTCAAGGTATAATTAGAAGGACATTCATTTTCAATACCTGATTTCGTTTCTGTATAAACTATTGGTAAGTCTCCATTGCAATTATCAGAAGTATGCATTTCTGCCGGTTCAGGAACTGCATCACATGATACTTCAATATCTAAAGGAAGAGTTCCCGTAAATAGTGGAGCAGTAGTGTCCTGAATTGTAATTATCTGAGTAAAAGTTTCTGATGTATTTCCACAGTCATCTTTTACAGTCCAAGTATTGGTATATGTTCCAGCATTTGAACAGTTTTCAGAAGCCACAAACTGTCCGCTTGCTTTAGTGATGTTTGTAACATCAGCATCGCATGAATCAGAAGCGGTCGGGAATTTAGC
>NZ_DHEI01000037.1:20937-21741 GCF_002399805.1 Flavobacterium sp. UBA4854 | reverse complement strand
ATCAAACTGCAAAACGGCAGTTGTAGAGGTTAAAGTTGTAAATACAATAGACGCAATACTAGATACTATTACTCCAATTAATGGAAACATTGGAGGAACAACAATATTGCTAGCAGAAAACGATACACTAAACGGTAATAAAGTAGTAATTGGGACTAATTCAGGAGAAGTTACAATAAATATTGTTGGCACTTTACCGTCTGGATTAACGCTAAATACAAATGGAACTATTACAGTAGCCCCAAATACGCCAAAAGGAAATTATAATATAGAATATATAATATGTGAAGTAGGTGCAGTTCCAGCAAACTGCGACTCGGTAACAGTTACTGTTCCGGTTACGGCAGGAAATCTGGTTGCGAATGCAGATGAGATTCCATCAGTTTTAGGATCGGACGTTCCCCAGACATTAGGGAAAAATGTTTTTGAGAATGACACTAAAAACAATCAGCCATTAGATCCGGCAGATGTTACGCTTAAAACTACGACTGCAGATCCAAAAGGATATCTGACTGTTGATGCGGACGGAAACATTGTTTTAGGAGCAAATCCTCCAGCGGGAACTTATGAATTGACATATGAAATCTGTGAGAAACTGAATCCGGACAACTGCAGCTCGAACACTGTGAAAGTAACAGTTGGCTTGCCTGCAATCGATGCGGTTGAAGACGTAATCGCTTCAATAAACGGAAACATTGGAGGAACAACAATCTCATTGACGGCAAACGATAAGTTGAACGGAAAAGCGGTAGCGGTTGGAACAGGAGCAGGAGAAGTTAAGTTTGAAATTATCGGTACGCTTCC
>NZ_DHEI01000037.1:20427-20927 GCF_002399805.1 Flavobacterium sp. UBA4854 | reverse complement strand
CCAAACACTCCAAAAGGAGATTATAAAGTAGAATATAAAATCTGTGAAAACACCAATCCTACGAACTGCGACTCGGTAACTATTACTGTTCCGGTTACGGCAGGAAACCTAGTGGCAAACGAAGATCTTGTGCCAGCAGTTGGAGTAAATATTCCGCAGAAAGTAATCAACGTTTTTGAGAATGATACTAAAGATGGAAATAAATTAGTGCCATCAGATGTAGATCTTAAAGTAACTCAAGCAGATCCAAAAGGATATCTGACTGTAGATGTAGATGGAAATGTTACACTAGCACCAAATGCACCTGCGGGAGATTATGAATTGACATATACTATTTGTGAGAAATTGAATCCAGATAACTGTGCTTCAAATATTGTAAAAGTAACGGTGACAGAACCAAAAATGACAATTACAGCAGAAAGCTATTGTTCAAACAATGTTCCGTATGTTAATTATACAGTTTCACCAGATAATTTCGTAGCTAATAATTTATTAACTGT
>NZ_DHEI01000037.1:19530-20264 GCF_002399805.1 Flavobacterium sp. UBA4854 | reverse complement strand
GGAAATCTTCTATGGCCAGGAGCAGAAATTGACAATAACGGAAATGGAATTGATTGGCCAGGATGGATTTTAAATAATGGTATATGGACAGAAGGTGCCGACGGATTTGAAGCTACTAGAAATGGAGTTAAAATCGAGTTTTCATTAAATCCAACTGTTACAGTTTCTGTTGCATATCCGCCTGTAAAACCAGATTGTAATGCACGTCCAACATTTGCTATAAAAGCAAATAATGATGTGGCAGGACCTGTAGATGCTAAAAAAGGAGCAAATGCTACGATTAATATTTTTGAAAATGACTTATTAAATGGAGTAAAATTTGATCCTTCAGCTGTTATTTTATCAGTTCCGGTTGTCCATCCAAATATTTCATTGAATGCTGATGGTTCAATCAATATTGCGACAAATACACCAGATGGAGTTTACGAATTAACATATCAGATTTGTGAAGCTGCGAATGCATCAAATTGCAGTCAAGCGGTGATTAAGATTACTGTTGAGAATAATATTGACTCAGGTCCTCCAACAGCAAATCAAATTACTTTAAATGACGATAATGATGTTAGCGTTGATGGAATTAATGGTTCATTAGAATTTATAAATGTCTTAGACAATGATTTAATAAACGGAAAACCAATAAATCCTGCAGATGTTGTAGTGAAACCTTTAACAGACAGTCCGTATTTTGAATGGAATGAAGACGGTACGGTAAATGTTAAGCCAAACACACCAGG
>NZ_DHEI01000037.1:3063-19305 GCF_002399805.1 Flavobacterium sp. UBA4854 | reverse complement strand
GTTTTCAATGACGAAAATAATAGCGGTTTTGCAAATGCAGGAGAAACAATTACGTACAAATTTACTGTGACAAATACAGGAAATGTACCTCTTGTTGGAATCACGATTAACGATCCGTTGCCAGGAGTAGTAGTTTTGGGACAAGCAATAAACTTAGATGTTAACGAATCTAACAATTCTAACTTTACAGCGGTTTACAAAATCACTCAAGAAGATATTAATCGAGGCAGTGTGAGTAATCAGGCAACTGTAAAAGGAAGCAGTGTAAGAGGAGTTGTAGTTGAAGATCAGTCAGACGATGCAAGCAATAGCGGAGATAATCCAACTGTCTTAGACTTAAACGGATGTTCTATTAAAGTAATGAATGCTTTCTCTCCAAATGGAGACAGCAAGAATGCAAGATTCTATATTAGAGGAATAGAATGTTATCCAGACAATACGGTTGAAGTTTATAACCGTTGGGGAGTTTTAGTTTTCAATATAGATCAGTATAATAATAACGATCGAGTGTTTGTTGGCTATTCTAACGGACGTTCTACGATCAAACAAACAGATGGTCTTCCGGTTGGAACGTATTTCTATATCTTAAAATACAAAGATAGCGCTCAAAAGTCTCATCAAGAATCTGGGTACTTATACCTTAATAAATAAAATTGGACTACGGCTTAGTTAGCGCTAAGCCGTTCTAAAGCTTAATAAATGAAAAAGTTAATTTTAGTTTTTATGTTTTTTTCGATTGTGTCACATGCGCAGCAAGATGCGCAGTATACACAATACATGTATAACACAATCGAAGTCAACCCAGCGTATGCAGGTTCAAGAGGGGCATTAAGCGTTTTTGGTTTATATCGTACACAATGGGTTGGATTAGATGGAGCACCAGAAACAAGTACATTTTCGGTTAATACGCCTTTGAAAAATAGCGATTTAGGACTTGGGGTTTCTTTGGTAAATGATAAAATCGGACCAACGGTAGAGAATACTTTATCAGCAGATTTGTCTTATACAATTCCAACTTCAGACACATGGAATTTATCTTTCGGGATAAAAGGAACCGCTAATCTTTTTAACATCGATATTAATAAATTGAGTTATGAAGATCAAGACGATCCGCAATTTCAGAATCTTAAAAATAAATTCTCGCCAAATGTTGGAGCTGGACTTTATTTCCATTCAGACAGAGCATATGTAGGATTATCGGTTCCTAATTTTATCGAAACCAACCGTTATGACTCAGATGATGTAGCTATTTTTAAAGAAAAAATCAATTATTATTTAATAGCAGGTTATGTATTTAATCTAGACCGTTTAGAGTATATAAAATTCAAACCCGCTTTGATGACCAAAATGGTAGAAGGAGCTCCTTTGCAAGTCGATGTTTCAGGAAATTTTATGTTCAATGATAAATTTGTTTTAGGACTTGCTTACCGTTGGAGTGCATCTGTTAGTGCAATGGCTGGATTTCAGGTATCAAAAGGAATGTATATAGGTTATGGTTACGATCATGAAACCACACAATTAAGAAAATACAATTCTGGATCTCATGAGATTTTCTTAAGATTCGAGTTCTTTAATAATTACAATAAAATGATATCCCCAAGATTCTTTTAATACAACCTATGAAAGCTAGAAAATTAATATTGATCTTTTTACTGTTTAGTTTTATTTCAAATGTAAATGCACAAAATCCATTTACTACAATGAACATAAAATATGCAGATAAAAAATACGAAGAGTACGCTTACGCAGATGCTATAAAAGTATACGAGACATTAGTAAATTCAGAAACTACTAATGAAGGTGTAATTCAGCGTTTAGCCAATTCATATTATTTTAATGGAGAGTTGAAAAATGCATTAAAATGGTATGAGCAATTATTCGTGATAAACGAAAACCAAGAAGCTGAATATTTGTACAGATATGCACAATCATTAAAATCGGCAGGAGATTATCGAAGATCTGATGAGATTTTGCAGAAATTCAATCAGAAAGCAACTGCAGAGAAAAGGGCAGATCTTATTAGAAAAGACAAAAATTATTTAGAAGATATAAAAGAAAACTCAGGCCGATTTCAAATAGCCGATGCTGGAGTTAATTCTAGATATTCAGATTACGGAAGTGTAGTTTACAACAATAAAATCGTTTTTACATCTGCGCGCGATACAGGCGGAGTCGTGAAATCCAACTTTCAATGGACAAACAGATCTTTCTCTAGATTATATACAGCCGATTTAATGCCAGATGGAAGTGTTGGAAAACCAGAACTTTTGGTAAAAAGAAAAAAAGACAATTTTAATGAGTCAAGTCCAATTTTTACAAAAGACGGACGCACTATGTATTTTACCCGAAATAATTTTACAGATGGCAAAAGACGTAGCAACGACAAAAACGTAACCTTATTAAAATTGTACAAAGCAGAATTTATCGATAACGAATGGAAAAATGTTGCAGAACTTCCGTTCAATAGCGATCAATACAGTACGGCACATCCAGCTTTAAGCGTAGACGAAAAAACACTTTATTTTGCATCAGATATGCCGGGAACTTTAGGGCAATCGGATATTTACAAAGTAGCGATCAATGAAGACGGAACTTTCGGTACGCCAGAAAATCTTGGACCAACAATTAATACAGAAGCAAGAGAAACTTTTCCTTTTATTTCTGGAGACAACGAATTGTATTTTGCTTCTGACGGACGTCCAGGTTTAGGCGGATTGGATGTTTTTGCTTCTCGTATAAAAGCCAACGGAACTTATGATGACGTTCTAAATGTTGGAGAACCTGTAAATAGCAAACAAGACGATTTTGCTTTTAGCATTGATAGTAAAACCAGAAGCGGTTATTTTTCTTCAAACAGAGAAAACGGACTAGGGATGGATGATATTTACAGATTTACAGAAACTAGAAGATTAATCTGCGAACAAAATTTATCTGGAAATGTTACTGATGCAGAATCAAACGAAATCTTAGCGAATACTTCTCTGACTCTTTTTAATGAAAAATTTGATCCAGTTGGAACAATTACAACAGACGAAAAAGGAAATTATCTTTTTCCTGATTTAAGATGTGGTAAAAAATATACCATTAGAACAGCTAAGAACGATTACAATGCCAAAGAAGTTGTAGTAACTATTAGTAAAGAAAAAGGAGAAACTACTCAATTAATTGCATTAAATAAAGTTTTCAAACCTCTTGCTGCAAAAACGGTAGCAATCAAAAAAGTCGCGATAAGCCCAGTAAAAGTAGGTTCTATAAGAGTAGGTGTAGATATTGCAAAACTATTAAACCTGCCTATGAATTTCTTTGATTTGGGTAAAGCAACCATCAAGAAAACATCAGAACCGCAGTTAATGAAAGTGGTGAATCTTTTAAACGAATATCCAGCTATGAAACTTGATATTCGTTCGCATACCGATAGTCGTTCTTCATCAGAAAGCAATCAGATTCTTTCAGAAAAAAGAGCACAATCAACAAAAAATTGGTTAATTCAAAAAGGAATCAGCGAAGACAGACTAACTGCAAAAGGTTATGGCGAAACGCAATTAGTAAACAAATGTGCTGATGGAGTAAAATGTACAGAAAAACAGCATATGCAAAATAGACGAAGCGAGTTTATTATTGTTGCGATGTAAAATAATCTTCATATAAAATTAAAAACCCTTTTCTAGAATTCTAGAAAAGGGTTTTTTTAGGTTATAAATAATCCCTACAGGATAATGGTTTGGGGTGTGATCATTTTTTTTTCTACCAATCAGTCACTCCTAGCGGAGTGGTTTTTCAATCATTATATATAAATTCGAGCCCCACTCCGCTAGGAGTGACTGATTGGTAGAACGCAAATGATTATCCGTGTTCATTATGTCCTGTAGGGACATTTGATTGGTTAATAAAAATCAATTGATAAATAACAAATTTATATTTTATCATGTGTATTAAATTAGAAAAGGGAGTGTTTACTCATTAACCATATTAGAATTTCTATTAAGTAAATAGTCAATTTCACTTAAAAAATCAAATTCATCTTGAGGTATTAATTGAAGAACAGTTTCCAGAATTAAACCTATATTGATAGATTGACTTTTGTCAGTTTCAGGAATTTTATGGGCATCTTGCTCCAAAGCCAAAATACATAATTTTAGCATATCAGTAATGACACAACCAAGTTCTAAATAATTTTGAAACTTAATCTCAGCAACATTGGTTTTGTTATTTGTAGGTTTTAAAGTATGAAAATATAAAGAGGCTAATTTTCTAAGATCTAAATTTTTGATTTCGTTTGATTCCATATAATGAGGTATTTATTTGAAAAAATAGATGTTTTATTATTCTAAATTATTTCATGCAAGATGCTTTTTCTTTTTATTATTTCTAACATACGATCGTATGTTGTTTAAAATAAATCTTACAAATAAGATTGAAAGCAAATCTATTAAAATGAAAAAAAAGATAAAACGACATACATGTCGTGTTAATATCTTTCTGAAATTTTACAATCTCTACGGGGTAATGTGGGTTTATATTTCGCTTCTCTGGAGCTTTTTCTTTTGTTATAATTTCTCTACTATAAATATTATGCTCCTCTGGGGCATTCTTAATGATTATAAAAAAATGAAAAAACTCCGCTAGGAGCTTCTGGTCGGTAAACGTTAAAAAATCTAATTTTTCTCAAAAAACAATTCTAAACAAATTCATTCTTTACACTATAATTTTGAAAATCTAAATTTTGGAGTATTATGTTTAAAATGAATTGGTTATGGTTTTAAAAAATCGTTTTCGCTGCAGATTGTGTTAGTTTTTGTTTTAACTTTATAAACCTAAAAATTTTTCATTATGACTGTAGATCAAATACTTAAAGCAAAAGGAAGAAATGTATATTCTATTGTCTCCAATTTAACGGTTTATGATGCGTTAAAAGTTATGGGAGAAAAAAACATTGGAGCAATTTTAATTATTGATGATAACGTTTTAAAAGGAATATTATCTGAGAGAGATTATGCCAGAAAAATTGTTCTGAAGGATAAATCTTCTAAAGAAACTTTTGTTCATGAGATTATGGAAAGTAATGTTTTTACAGTAAAACTTTCAGATAATCTTGAAGATTGTATGGAACTTATGAGCGAAAAAAGAATAAGACACTTGCCTGTTCTCGAAGACGGAATCGTAGTTGGAATCATTTCAATCAGCGATGTAGTGAAGGCAATTATAGAAATTCAAAAAGATACCATCAACCATTTGAATTCTTATATTTCTCAATAAAGCACACCTAAAAACGATAAAAATTCAAACGAGTCCAATTTCTATTGGACTTTTTTTATTTATTCGAATAGATTTTAGAAAAAGAAAATGCTAAAAAGATGCCATTTTAAAACAAGACTTATATCTTTGTAAGCTAGAATAAATGCTAAAAAAATGAACAAAGAGAGTAAAAGAAGAGAAGCGTTACTGTACCATGCAGAACCAACTCCAGGAAAAATTCAAGTAGTTCCAACAAAAAAATATGCAACCCAGAGAGACTTATCATTGGCTTATTCGCCAGGAGTTGCAGAACCATGTTTAGAAATCGCAGCAAACAAAGAAGACGTTTATAAATATACAGCAAAAGGAAATTTAGTAGCCGTAATTTCTAACGGTACAGCTGTTTTAGGACTTGGAAATATTGGTCCGGAAGCAGGAAAACCTGTAATGGAAGGAAAAGGTTTATTGTTTAAAATTTTCTCAGACATTGATGTTTTTGATATAGAAATCGATACCGAAAATGTTGAAGAATTCATTCAGACTGTAAAAAATATTGCACCAACCTTTGGAGGAATCAATCTGGAAGACATCAAAGCTCCAGAATCTTTTGAAATCGAAAGAAGACTGATTGAAGAATTGGATATTCCAGTAATGCACGACGATCAGCACGGAACGGCAATTATCTCTTCTGCAGCTTTAATCAATGCACTTGAATTGGCTGGTAAAAAAGCAGAAGATGTAAAAGTAGTAGTTTCTGGTGCAGGATCGGCAGCGATTGCGTGTACAGATTTATATGTTTTACTTGGAGTAAAAGTTGAAAATGTTTTAATGTACAACAGTAAAGGACTTTTAACTAAAGATAATCCTGCACTTTCAGATTTACAATTAAAATATGCAATTGACGGAGCTAAAATTCCTTTGGAAGAAGCAGTAAAAGGCGCTGATGTTTTCATCGGATTATCTTCTGGAGACATTTTATCGCCAGAAATGTTACTAACAATGTCAAAAAATCCGATTGTATTTGCAATGGCAAATCCAAATCCGGAAATCGACTATAATTTGGCTGTAGAAACGAGAAAAGACGTTATTATGGCGACAGGACGTTCAGATTTTCCTAATCAGGTAAATAACGTTTTAGGTTTTCCTTATATCTTTAGAGGAGCACTAGACGTAAGAGCGACAAAAATCAATGAAGAAATGAAAATGGCAGCTGTAAAAGCTTTAGCTATTTTGGCAAAAGAACCAGTTCCAGAGCAGGTAAACGTAGCTTACGGTGCAATGAAACTTGGATTTGGACAAGAATATATCATTCCTAAACCTTTCGATCCTAGATTGATTACTGTTGTAGCTCCTGCAGTTGCAAAAGCTGCAATGGAATCTGGAGTGGCAAAAAATCCTATTACAGACTGGGCAGCTTATGAAGATCATCTTCGTGAGCGTATGGGTAACGACAATAAAATGGTGCGTTTGATTACAAACCGTGCGAAATTAAATCCGAAGAAAATTGTTTTTGCTGAAGCAGATCAATTAAACGTTTTAAAAGCGGCTCAAATTGTTTACGAAGACGGAATCGGATTCCCAGTTTTATTAGGAAACAAAGAGCAGATTTTAGATTTAAAAGCAGAATTAGGTTTTGATGCCGATTTAGAAATTATCGATCCAAAAACTGATGAGGAAGCCGTAAGACGTAACAAGTTTGCAAAATCATTCTGGGAAGCTAGAGGAAGAAGAGGTGTTTCTAAATTAGACGCTGAAAAATTCATGCGCGAAAGAAACTATTTTGCAGCAATGATGGTTAACGAAGGAGAGGCAGATGCAGTAGTAACGGGATATTCTAGAAGTTATCCTTCAGTAGTTAAGCCAATGCTTCAGTTAATAGAAAAAGCACCTAATGCTTCTTTAGTAGCAACTGCAAACATGATGCTTACTTCTCGTGGGCCAATGTTCTTATCAGATACAGCAATAAACATTAATCCATCTGCACAAGATTTGATTAATATTGCTATTATGACTGCAAAAACTGCAAAAATGTTTGGTATTGAGCCAGTTATAGCAATGGTTTCATTCTCAAATTTTGGGTCTTCAACTAGCGAAAGTGCTTCAAAAGTTAGAGAAGCTGTAGCTTACTTGCACAAAAACCATCCAGAATTAATTGTTGATGGAGAAATTCAAGCAGATTTTGCTTTAAATCCAGAAATGCTTCAAGAGAAATTCCCATTTTCTAAATTAGCAGGAAAAAAAGTAAATACATTGGTTTTCCCTAATTTAGAATCAGCAAATATCACTTACAAATTGTTAAAAGAATTGTATAAAGTGAATTCAATTGGTCCAATCATGATGGGTATGGGTAAACCAGTTCACATTTTCCAATTAGGCGCTAGCGTTGAAGAAATGGTTAATATGGCTGCTATTGCTGTTATTGATGCACAAGAAAAAGAAAGTAAAAAGAATAAAATAGCACAATAAACGTTCTAGCAAGGATTGAACAAATTTGTCGTAGTTTTATGGCATTTTTGTTATATTTGATACTAAGAAATTACATTTATGATAGCACATTTGCAGGGAAGATTAGTAGAAAAGAATCCTACAGAAGTAGTAATTGATTGTGGAGGGGTTGGTTATCAGGTAAATATATCATTGCATACCTTCTCCTTAATTCCAAATTCTGAAAATATAAAATTGTATACGCATCTTCAAATTAAAGAAGATGCGCATACTTTATATGGCTTTGCCGAAAAATCTGAGCGAGAAATTTTTAGAATGCTGCTTTCTGTTTCAGGAATTGGAGCAGGAATTGCAAGAACAATGCTTTCTTCTATAGAGCCAAAACAAATCATTAACGCCATTGCATCTGGTGATGTTGGTGTAATCCAGTCTATTAAAGGGATTGGAAACAAAACAGCACAAAGGGTTATACTTGATTTAAAAGAAAAAGTTGTTAAATTGTATGATATAGATGAAGTTTTTGCTGTCCAAAACAATAGAAATCGAGATGAAGCGTTATCTGCTCTAGAAGTATTAGGTTTTGTTCGAAAAGCTTCTGAAAAAGTGGTAGAAAGAATTGTAAAAGAAGATCCTGAAGCTACCGTTGAAACAATTATCAAAAAGGCCTTAAAAAGCTTATAAATTTCATTTCATATAAAAGAATTCTATGCGTAAAATTTGTATTTTGTTGCTGGTATTGCTCTGCGGTAATGTTTTGCGTGCACAGATTACGCCACCGGCACAAGATACAACTAAAACTCAGTTTTCGGTTGGTAAGATTGAGATTGGAGATCCTCCAACTGTGCTTTCTGCCTACAGGTACGATCCTATTACAGATCGTTATATCTACACCAACTCAGTAGATGGTTTCTCTATCAATTACCCTTTAATTTTAACTCCAAAAGAATATGAAGATTTAGTTCTAAAAGAATCCAGAAGAGATTACTTTAGAAAAAAATCTGATGCTATTGATGGTAAAAAAAATGGAGCTGAGGCAGCCAAAAAAGATTTGTTGCCAAGATATTACATCAATTCAAGTTTATTTGAAAGTATTTTTGGCAGCAATACTATAGATGTAAAACCCACAGGATCAGTAGAAATGGACTTGGGTATGCGTTACACTAAACAAGACAACCCTTCATTCTCTCCAAGAAATAGATCTAGTTTAACTTTTGATTTTGATCAAAGGATCAGTATGAGTTTAATGGGGAAAGTGGGAACTCGTTTGGAGGTAAATGCCAATTACGATACACAATCGACATTTGCTTTTCAGAATTTATTCAAACTAGCTTACACACCTTCAGAAGATGATATTGTTCAGAAAGTTGAGGTAGGTAATGTGAGCATGCCTTTAAATAGTACCTTAATTCGAGGTGCACAAAGTTTATTTGGTGTAAAGGCTCAGCTGCAATTTGGTAAGACAACTGTTACTGGAGTTTTCTCAGAACAAAAGTCTCAGACTAAAAGTATAGTCGCAGAAGGTGGAGGAACAGTTCAGAACTTTGATTTATTTGCATTAGATTATGATAATGATCGACATTTCTTCTTATCGCAATACTTTAGAAATAAATACGACACTTCTCTTAAAAATTATCCATTAATTGATAGCCGTGTTCAAGTTACAAGAATCGAAGTATGGGTTACCAATAAGCAAAATAGAGTAAGTACATCAAATAACAATTTAAGAAATATTATTGCGCTTCAGGATTTAGGAGAAGGGCAGGTTTCTGGTGTTCCAGATAATCAAGTTGTTGTAATTACAGATCCAGTTGGCTTTTTTAATAATCCTATAGATTCTCCAACTGATAATACGAATAACAAATATGATCCTGCAGCTATTGGAAAAGGAGGAAGTTATTTAAATTCTAATATTAGAGAAATCGTAACAGCAAAATCTGGATTTAATAACGCCAATACAAACGAGGGAACTGATTATTCTATTTTAGAGAATGCAAGAAAATTAACTACAAACGAATTTACTTTTAATGCGCAATTGGGTTACATTTCGTTACAGCAGCGCTTGGCAAATGATGAAATTTTAGCAGTTGCATTCGAATATACTGTTGGAGGGAAAACATATCAAGTAGGAGAGTTTGGTAGTGATGGTGTAGATGCAACTGTAGTTACAGGAAACAACAGTTCTAATCAGGCAATTGTAACGCAAAGTTTAGTTTTGAAAATGCTGAAAAGTAGTTTGACAAACGTGCAAAATCCAGTTTGGAACTTGATGATGAAAAACGTTTATCAAATTCCTCAAGCTTATCAAATCAAACAAGAAGATTTTAGACTTAATATTCTTTATACTGATCCTTCGCCAATAAATTATATTACACCTGTTCAAGGAACTCTTTTTCCAGATGATGATCCTACAAACCCGAATCCAAGTAATTATTACATTACTAAAACACCATTATTAAATGTTTTTAACTTAGATCAGTTAAACTATACTAATGACCCGCAAAAGGGAGGAGATGGTTTCTTCGATTACGTTCCGGGAGTAACTGTTGATGTGCAGAATGCAAGAATTATTTTTACAACTAAAGAGCCTTTTGGTGAGCTTTTGTTTAAAAAATTGCAAACTACGACTTCTGGCGAAAATTATAATGATCCAACTACATATAATGCGAATCAGAAGAAGTATGTATTTAGAAACATGTATAAGAATACCCAAGCTGGTGCGCTACAGGATAGTGATAAAAACAAATTCTTATTGCGAGGAAAATATAAATCTTCTGGAAGTAATGGTATCCCTATTGGAGCATTCAACGTTCCGCAAGGATCTGTTGTTGTAACCGCAGCAGGACGTGTTCTGGTAGAAGGTATTGATTATAGTGTAGATTATCAATTAGGAAGAGTACAGATATTAGATCCTTCGCTTCAAGCTTCAAATACTCCAATTGAGGTTTCTTTAGAAAACAATTCAATCTTTGGTCAGCAAACCAGAAGGTTTATGGGATTTAATATCGAACATAAAATTTCTGAAAAATTTGTTGTTGGAGGTACTTTCTTAAAAATGACAGAACGTCCTTTTACTCAAAAATCAAGTTATGGGCAAGAATCTGTCAATAATACCATTTTTGGTTTTAACGGAAATTATTCAACCGAAGTTCCTTTTTTGACAAGATTGGCCAATAAACTGCCAAATATAGATACAGATGTTCCTTCTAATCTTTCTATTCGTGGAGAAGTCGCATTTTTGAAACCAAATGCTCCAAAGGCAAGTGATTTTGAAGGAGAAGCTACTATTTATATTGATGATTTTGAAGGTACTCAGACCACAATTGATATGAGATCTGCTTATGCGTGGAGTTTGGCTTCAACACCATTTATAACTTCTGCTACAGATAATACTTTTAATGCCAGCTCAAATACGCTAGAGTATGGCTATAAGCGTGCTAAATTGTCTTGGTATAGTATCGATCCGATTTTCTATACTTCAAAACCATCTGGAGTTTCAAACGATGATTTATCTTTAAATACAACAAGAAGAATTTATAGTAAAGAACTTTATCCAAATACAGATATTGCACAAGGACAAATTCAGGTTATTAATACGCTAGATTTAACATACTATCCATCAGATAGAGGACCTTATAACAATAATCCTAATTTTAGTTCTAGTCCCGCTTCAGCCAATTTTGGAGGAATTATGCGTGCACTAAACTCTACAAACTTTGAGCAAGGAAATGTCGAATACATTCAGTTTTGGGTACTTGATCCTTATGTTGGAACAGGGCAGGCTCAGGGAAATAATAATGGAAAAATTTATTTCAATTTAGGAGAGGTTTCTGAAGACGTTCTTAAAGATGGAAGAAAGCAATATGAAAATGGTTTAGGTCCAGATCAGGTAATGGTTAATCCACAGCCAATTTGGGGAGACGTGCCAGCTTCTCAGTCTTTAATTTACGCTTTTGATACCAACGCAGATAATCGTAAAAATCAAGATGTTGGTTTAGACGGTTTGCCAGATGCAAGAGAAGGATCAATTTATACTAATTATGCGGGAGAGGCAGATCCTGCAGCAGACAACTATAAATATTTTCTAAATACAGAAGGAGGAGTATTGCAACGTTATAAGCAATACAACGGAACTGAAGGAAACTCTGCTGTAAGTATTGATGATCCAAATCGTGGTTCGACAACTCTTCCAGACGTTGAAGATATCAATCGTGATAATACAATGAGTACAATCAATGCTTACTATGAATATAGTATTGATGTAAGACCAGGTATGCAGGTTGGAGAAAATTATATTACAGATATTAGAGATGTTCAAAATGTAGACCTTCCAAATGGAAGCACAACCAATGCAAGATGGATTCAGTTTAAAATTCCTGTTTCAAAACCTCAAAACACTATTGGAAATATTACCGATTTTAGATCGATTCGTTTCATGCGTATGTTTATGACTGGATTTAATGATCAAATGACGGTTCGTTTCGGAGCTTTAGATTTAGTTAGGGGAGAATGGAGAAAGTATACAGGAACATTAGATGCAAACGATACAAATCCTGATGATGATGGAACTCAATTTGATGTCGCTGCTGTAAATATTCAGGAAAATGGAACAAAATGTCCTGTCAATTATGTTATTCCGCCAGGCGTTCAGAGGGAACAGTTGTACAATAACAATACAATTATCAACCAAAATGAGCAATCTTTAGCATTGCGAATAGGAGGCGGTGGATTAGAATATCAAGATTCTAGAGCAGTTTTCAAAAATGTAAGTGTTGACATGCGTCAATATAAAAAATTAAAAATGTTCCTTCACGCGGAATCACTTCCAAATGAAACGCAACTTTTAGACGACGAGATGATCGGATTTATTCGTTTTGGTAACGATTTTACGCAGAACTTTTATCAAATCGAGATTCCATTAAAAGTAACAAGAACAGGCGGATCTTGTACAATTAGTCCAGATCAGGTTTGGCTTGAAGAAAACAATATTGATGTTGCTCTGTCATTATTGACAAGAATGAAGGTTCTAGGAATGAATATCGATATTAATTCTCCAAAAAGAGATATAAATGGTATTTATTATCCTGACCGAGATCCTGATGTAGAAGGAGGTGATCAAGATGGAAAGTTAACTTTAGGTATTAAAGGAAATCCGAATTTTGGTTTGGTTCGAAATTTAATGGTCGGAGTAAAAAGTGCAGCAAACCATAAAGATATTATGGGGGAGGTTTGGTTTAACGAACTTCGTATGTCTGATTTGGAAAATAAAGGAGGTATGGCAGCATTGTTGAACGTTGATACCAATATGGCCGATTTGATGACATTGTCTGCTTCTGGTAAAAAGAGTACAATTGGTTTCGGTTCTCTTGAACAAGGAGCCAATGAAAGAGATCGTGAAGATATTCAGCAGTACAACATCGTAACAAACATAAATTTAGGTAAACTGCTTCCTCCAAAATGGGGTATTAATCTTCCATTTAATTACGCAATTGGAGAAGAGGTTATAACGCCAGAATACGATCCTTTTAATCAAGATATCAAGTTAGATCAATTGATTAAAGAAACTACAGATCCGGCAGAAAAAGAAAATATTAGAACACGAGCAATAGATTATACTAAGCGTAAAAGTATCAATTTTATTGGTGTAAGAAAGGATAGAGCACCAGAACAGAAACCGCATGTTTATGATGTAGAAAACTTCACTTTCTCTCAATCTTATAATCAAG
This sequence comes from Flavobacterium sp. UBA4854, assembly GCF_002399805.1. Classification (NCBI taxonomy): domain Bacteria; kingdom Pseudomonadati; phylum Bacteroidota; class Flavobacteriia; order Flavobacteriales; family Flavobacteriaceae; genus Flavobacterium; species Flavobacterium sp. UBA4854. The sequence goes on along the minus strand of NZ_DHEI01000037.1, from coordinate 5,902 downwards.
TAGAACGACATGATTATGAAGTTGCTAATTATGAAGATCAGCAGTCTAATACTTCTGTTAATTATGCTTATACTTTCCAACCTAAAGAAGTGGTTCCGTTTAAGCAAACCAAATTCATGAAAACAAGTGATTATTGGAAATTATTAAGTGACTTTAATATTAATTATCTTCCTTCGAATGTTTCATTTAATACTAATATTTTAAGACAGAGTAACAGTCAGCAATATAGACAAGTTGAAGAAGGTATTGGACTAGATCCGCTATATAGAAGAAACTTTGCGTTTAATTACCAATATGGTTTTGGATTTAATTTGACAAAATCATTAAAATTAAACTATACAGCAGCCTCTAATAATATCGTAAGAAACTTTTTGAACGACGATAATACGCCAAAACAGGATTTTAATATTTGGGACGATTATTTTGATATTGGTATACCAAACCAGCATTTGCAGCAATTGGTTTTAAATTATGATATTCCAATTAATAAAATTCCAATATTTAGTTTTGTAAAAGCGACTTATTCTTATACGGCAGATTACAACTGGCAAAGATCTTCAACGGCACTTTCTCAATATGTCGATGATAATGGAGTATCATGGGATTTAGGAAATACAGTGCAAAATGCGAATTCTAATACATTGTCAACGACATTAAATATGAATACGCTGTATAAATATTTAGGATTGACACCAGGAGGAAAACCAGCAAAACCTAAGCCTGTGGCACCACCAAAACCAGGTGAGAAAATTGTAAATACAGCTAAACCAGTTACGAGTAGTAATCCTTTTTATGATGGTTTGATTGGAGTTTTGACCAGTATAAAAAATGTTCAAATTAACTATACTAAAAATAGTGGTACAGTTTTACCAGGTTATATTCCGGGAGTAGGTTTCTTTGGAACATCTAAACCTTCGTTAGGATTCGTATTTGGTAGTCAGGATGATGTGCGTTTTGAAGCTGCTAAAAACGGATGGTTGACTAGTTATCAAAACTTCAACCAAAACTTTACACAGGTAAGTAATAAACTTTTAAAAGTAACGGCCAATGTAGATTTATTGCCTGATTTGAAAGTTGATTTGGCTATGGATCGTGCTTATTCTGAAAATTCATCAGAACAATATAGTGTGGACCAAAATACAGGCGAGTACATGCCATTGTCACCATACAGTTACGGAATGTTTTCTATTTCTACAGTTTTGATTAAGACGGCTTTTTCAACAAGTACAGAAACAGAATCAGCGGCGTTTGATGATTTTAGAAGCAATCGTTTAGTTATTGCAAACCGTTTGGCAGAACAACATTATGGCGGAGCAGAAATTCCTAGATATGGAGATGTAAATAATCCAATTCCTGATGAATCAGATCCGAATTATAAAATTTATGTAGCCAATGAAGGTTATCCTATTGGGTTTTCAAAAAGTAATCAAGCTGTATTGTTGCCTTCATTCATGGCGGCTTATACAGGGAAAGACGCTTCAAGCAGTTCGACAAGTATTTTTAGAAGTTTCCCTATTCCGAACTGGAATGTAAAATATAATGGTTTAATGCGTTATAAGTATTTCAAAGACCATTTTAGACGTTTTTCGTTACAGCATAATTATAGAGCATCTTACACCATTAGCCAGTTTAGATCAAACTTTGATTATTTAGAAAATCCAAACGGTCAGGATGTGAACACGAATTTCTTTAATAAAACGATCATGTCTAACGTCAATTTAGTAGAACAGTTTAGTCCTCTTATTCGAGTTGATTTTGAGTTGAAAAACTCATTCCGCTTATTAACAGAAGTTAAAAAAGACCGTGCTTTGTCTATGAGTTTCGATAATAATTTATTGACAGAAGTAAGAGGAGTAGAGTATGTTGTAGGGCTAGGGTATCGCTTTAAAGATGTAATTATTTCGTCGAGATTAGCAGATAATCCTACTGGAATTATTAAAAGCGATATCAACATAAAAGCTGATTTTTCATATAGAAACAATGAAACTTTGGTTCGATATTTAGATTACGATAATAATCAGTTGGCCGCTGGACAGAATATTTGGACTCTAAAATTAACGGCCGATTATGCTTTCAGTAAAAACTTAACAGCAATATTCTATTATGATCATTCGTTCTCGAAAGCAGTTATTTCGACTTCTTTCCCTTTAACGAATATCAGATCAGGTTTCACACTTCGTTATAATTTCGGAAATTAAATTTTAGTTTCTAAACTAGATTTCATTAGAAGATTATTACATTTGTGGCTTAAATTTTAAATTATCAATTTTCAAACACAACTATTATGAGCATACCAGCAAATTTAAAGTACACAAAAGATCACGAATGGGTTAGCATCGAAGGAGATGTTGCAACTGTAGGAATTACTCATTTTGCACAAAAAGAGTTAGGAGATATCGTGTATGTTGAGGTAGAAACTTTAGATCAGACACTTTCAAAAGATGAAGTTTTTGGAACTGTTGAGGCTGTAAAAACAGTTTCTGATTTATTCTTACCATTAACAGGTGAAATCATTGCTTTTAATGAAGATTTAGAAAGTGCTCCTGAAACTGTAAATTCAGATCCTTATGGAGCTGGATGGATGATTAAAATAAAAATTGCTGATGCTTCAGAAATTGATACTTTATTGTCTGATCAAGCTTATAAAGATTTAATCGGTGCCTAAACAACTCTTGTTAATTTGGGCAATTATTTGCTCTGGAATCATTACTTATTTTTGTCTGACAGATTCTAGTAATATACCAGCAATTAATTTTCCAAGCATTGATAAAATTGTACATTTCTGTTTTCATTTTGGTTTTACAATTTCATGGATTTTGTTTTTCAAAAAAGAATTAAA
>NZ_DHEI01000037.1:0-2659 GCF_002399805.1 Flavobacterium sp. UBA4854 | reverse complement strand
ACTTCAATCAAAATGAACGTAAAGCAATATTTAGACTCAACGTATTTAAAAACTGCATCGCAAGCTGGTCTTTCGGAAGCGGAAAATACTATTGTAGTTAAAAATGCAATTGCCGAAGCAATTCAAGAAGGTTTTAAGTTGATTATGATTCGACCAGAATATGTTTCTCTGGCAAAAAAAATGATCATAGAGGCCAATTCTGTTTTGTTAGTTGGTACAGTGATTGATTTTCCAGAAGGAAAATCAAATCTGGAGACCAAAATTAAGGAAGCAAACGAGGCCATTGAAAATGGAGCAGATGATTTAGATTTTGTTTGTAACTATGAAGCGTTTAAGAACGGTGATCTTGATCTGGTAAAAAAAGAAGTCTTAATTGGAACACAGATCGGATTGGCAAATGATAAAACAGTAAAATGGATTATCGAAATTGCCGCCCTAACAGATAAAGAAATTATTCAGTTATCTGCCTTAATAAAACATGTTGTAGTATCAAATTTTAAAGAAGATGATTTTGATGCTGTTTTTGTGAAATCCTCAACAGGATTTTATAAAACAGATAATAATTTGCCAAATGGAGCAACCGTTCCAGCAATAATAATGATGCTCGAAAATGCCTCGCCACTTTCAGTAAAAGCAGCAGGCGGAGTTCGTTCATTTGAAGAAGCCGCAGAAATGATTCGTTTAGGAGTAAAACGTATTGGCACTTCGGCCGCAAAAGCAATTTCAAACGGAGAAATTTCCCCAAATCAATATTAAATAAATACCCAAATTTTAAGTGAATAAGTTTTTTTTGTCCCTTGTTTTAATTTCTACGTTCTTTATTGTTTCTGCTCAGCAAAATAGTAATTCTTCAGTTCAGCCTGGTTTCTCTGCAGAGAAATTTCCAGTTTTTCCTAGTTGCGAAAATTTAGAAGCTAAAAAATTAGAAAATTGTTTCTATAAAGAGGTTCAAGATTTTGTATTCAACAATTTTCAAGTTCCTCAAAAATTAAAAGAAAATAATTATAAAGGAACAGTAAAATTACTTTTTGAAGTAAATGCAGAAGGAGAATTTAAAGTGATTTATGTTTCTACCGAAACAGAAGAATTGTCAGAAGAGGCAAAAAGAGTATTTGGCGCATTTCCAAAAATTAAGCCATCAACTTATAACGGAAAACCAACTTATTCTAAATACACTATTTCTATTGATATTCCTCTAAAAAGTTCAGCGCAGCTTGAGGCAGAAGCTTTGGCAGCAGCAGAAATTGAAAAACAGGTAGAAAAACCAATGACAGAATTGGATAGTATTGTGTATAAAAAGTACCGCAATCCAGAGTTTGATAGTCATTTAAATATTCCATTTTCCCATAGTTATTATTCACAATTTGATGCGGAAATGAATCAGGTAGGAAGTAATAATCATACCGCATCTAAACCTTACACATATGCTGAGGTTTCAAAGTACTATAATTTAAGAGCAGTTAATGAGTCATTGCAGAAAAAAACTTCAACTTGGCTGGGAAGAAAATGGTGGAATGAAAATTTAGTGCAGATTCAGGGAGAAGATTATTGGTTTACTTTAAATCCTATTGTAGACTTGCAAATGGGAAAAGCTTCAGATCTTGATGCATCTTACACTTATGTAAATACTAGAGCATTAAACTTTAGAGGAGGTTTAGGAAAACAAATTAACTTTACGACTACATTTTTTGAAAGCCAAGGAAGATTTGCCGGTTATTTTAATGATTACGCAGAATCTATCAAACCTTCTGGAGGAAATCCAGCGATAATTCCAGGAATTGGAATTGCAAAAAGATTTAAAACAGATGCCTACGATTTTCCTTTAGCGGAAGCGAATATTACTTTTGCGCCAGGTAAAATTTTTGATTTCCAATTAGGATATGGACGAAATTTTATAGGAGACGGTTACCGTTCTTTATTGGAAAGTGACGGAGCAAGCCCATATCCGTATTTTAAAATGAATACCAAATTCTGGAAAATTAAATACACCAATACTTATATGTGGATGAAAGATGTTCGTCCAGAAGTAACAGATGAAAAAACTTATGCAACCAAATTTATGGCTAATCATTATTTGAGCTGGAATGTTTCTAATAGAGTAAATTTAGGTTTTTTTGAATCTGTAGTTTGGACAAACTCAAATAACAGAGGGTTTGATGTTAATTTTGTTAACCCAATTATTTTTTACAGAGCAGTAGAGTTTGGATCTTCATCTAGAAGTGGAAACGCACTTTTAGGAATAACAGGTAAATACAAATGGAATAATAGTGTAAATTTATATTCGCAATTCTTGATCGATGAATTTTCTGTTTCTGATGTTGGGGCAGGAGATCAAAGCTGGAAAAATAAATTCGGATTTCAGCTGGGAGCAAAATATTTCAATGCATTTAACGTAAAAGATTTGTTATTGCAGGTTGAGTTGAATCGCGTACGTCCTTATGTATACTCGCATAGTGCTGTTATTACAAATTACGGGCATAACAATCAGAGTGTGGGACACCAATGGGGAGGAAATTTTAAAGAGCTTGTAGCGATTGCAAGATATCATAAAGGTCGTTGGCTTGCAGACGCGAAACTAACAGTTGGAACAAGAGGTTTGGACTTTGATACAGCAGAAGACTCTTATAATTATGGAGGTAATATTTATAAAAGCTACGAT
>NZ_DHEI01000039.1:11993-18920 GCF_002399805.1 Flavobacterium sp. UBA4854 | reverse complement strand
TTTTTTTTAAGGATTATACTATAAAGGTATTCCAAAAATTAAACCAAAAAAAATGATTTGGCTTATTTTAAAATTAAAATTCCTTTATTTTTTTGCAGTAACCTGATTCTTAGACAGTATTTTATTGAAAAACAATACATGATACGGAAGCGAATTTTCCCAATAATCCCAAGTATGTGCTCCTGGCCTTTCGGTATAATCGTGGTCAACTTTATTGTAAACTAATCTTCTGTGTAATTCTCGGTTTGGTTCAATTAAAAAATCGTCTACGCCGCAATCTATTATTAGCGGCAATTTATTTGTTTTTAATTTATCAGCCATTCTTAAAACAGAATTCTGCTCATACAATTCTGTATTTCCGCTTTTGTCTCCAAAAACTGGCTGCATTAATTTTACAATCTGAGCCGATGAATCTCTATTCAACATTGTACTCATATCTACCGCACCGCTCATACTTCCTGCCGCACAAAACAAATCGGGATGTCTAGCAGATAAATATAAAGCCCCATGTCCGCCCATAGAAAGTCCCGTGATTACTCTTCCGCTTCTATTACTAATTGTACGGTACGTTTTATCTACTTTCTGAATTACTTCTTGCGTAATAAAAGTCTCAAATTGGCTTTCTTTATTTACAGGACTATCAATATAAAAACTAAACGTCTCTCCTTCTGGCATTACAATAATCATATTGTATTGGTCTGCCAGATTGTGAACCAATTTTTTGTTTGGAGTATTTTTAAGCCAATCGCTAAAATGTCCGTATGCACCATGCAAAAGATACATTACAGGATAAGTTGTTTTGCTTTTAGCATAAGAATTTGGCAAAACCACAGCAGCCTTATAAGTTTTACCCATTGCGGTACTTGCAACTTGAAGTGTGTCTACTTTTGCAGCATATGTCATGGTGGTAAGACAAAGCAAAAATGCAGACAATAGCATTTTAAGTTTCTTCATTTTGATATTTTTTTCTGATTAGGGTTTGTAAATATAACTTTTTTCAGAATAAAATATATGAAAAATCCGACTGGTTTTGGATGCCACGAATTACACGAATTTTCACTAATTAATTTACATACTCTCTTGGCAAAATGCAAAACAGTATGTAAACCTAAAAAATAAAAAAACCGATCAGCTTTTGACTGATCGGTTTTTGAATTTCTTTTACAAATTATAAAATTTAATTCGGGCCAATTCGTGTAATTCGTGGCAAAAAAATCAACTAATAATAATCTTATGCTCATGTCGGTATTGCGAAGCACTTTTACCAGTGTATTGTTTAAATGATTTACTAAAGTGACTGAAATTATTAAAACCGCTTTCGTAACAAACTTCGTTAATACTCATAGGCTGCTCTGCCAAAAGCTTAGAAGCGTGTACTAAACGATATTCATTTACAAACTCGGTAAATGTTTTATTCGAAATTTTTTTGAAATAACGACAAAACGAAGGTGTGGTCATACTTACCAAACTCGAAACCTCATCTATAGAAATAGATTCCTGAAAATGATCTTTCACAAAATTGAAAACTACATTCATACGATCGTTGTCTTGCGTTTGCAGTTCCATCGAAAATCCATCAGCATTTAAGATGGTATATTCTTCAGCCGATTCCAATTCGTCTAAAACACTCAAAAGCGTTATAAGTCTTTTAAATGGCGGTTCATTTTCCATCATTTCAATTTTACTTCCGATACGTTTTTTTGTTTCACCACCAAAAGCGATTCCGCCCTTAGCTTGTTTCAAAATATTTTGCACCCTTTTCATTTCAGGAGCCACAAAAAAATCGCTTCCTAAAAATTCAGGTTTTATATGAATTACGGTTTCCGTTGTATTTCCTGTTTGTTCATTTGTAAAACCGCAATGTGGCAAATTAGCTCCTATTAAAAGTAAACTACCATTGGTATAATAAGAAACATGGCTTCCTATTTGTCTTTTTCCAGCCCCGCCATTTATATAAACCAACTCAATTTCTGGATGATAGTGCCATAAATGAGCTTTACTATTGGTCTTTTCGGCGTGTTTAGTGTAGGTAAAAGAACTTCCGTATGAGTTAGTTATCACTTCAAGAGCTGGGGCAATAGTCTTCATGATAATTTCTTTAAAAAATAATAGCAAATTTAACAAAAACACCTAAAATAATTTAAATTTTAACCTACAACGGTTTCGTAAATGCGAATTTTACATTAAAATAACATTCTTAACACTGCAAATTTCACATCGAAATCGGCTTTTTTTTAGAGTCTTATTTTTTTTCCTGACTTTTTTTTTATTTATCCTATTTAAAACTTGATTTTATATAGATATGCTAAAAATTGTAAGAAAAACGGAAATTTTATGAAGTATTTAGTTTTGAAAAATTTTGAAGAAAAACAATCAAATTAACAAAAACACAACATTAAAGTCAAATTTTAACATATAACGGTTTCGTAAATGAGAATATAGCATAGAAATCGGAAAATATAGATGTTAAAATACCACACATGCTGCTATAACTTTGCATCAGAGAAATGAACGAAAAAAATTTAATACTATAGAATATGAAAAAGATTATGAAATTAAGTTTAGTATGTGCAGTACTTCTAACAGGAATGAGTACTTATGCAATTGATGGTAATGAAGCATTAAATCTTCATGTATTAAAAGGAAATGGCAAGGTAATTGCTTTTGGAATTAATCAATTACAAAAAGCTGTTATTAGTATATATGATACAAATGGTAATTTAATCTATACTGAAAACGCTTCTGGTAAAACTGGAATCTTAAGAACTTTCAGTTTAGAAGAATTTCCACAAGGAAAATATATTTTAGAAGTTGCTGATAGCTTCAAAAAAGTAAAATACGATATTACTGTAAATGCAAATAGTTCTACTTTGTCTTCAAAAGGAACTACTTCATTGAACTAAGAAAATATTAAGGTTAAGTGCAATTCTTCACGGCACTTAAAATTTTATACTCTAATACAGTATAAAAAGTGAGGTTAGATAGTTAGTAAGTTAAAAACTTTCAAAAGTTTTAAAAACAGCTCTTTGTGGTTACTGAGCTGTTTTTTTTTGCTCTTTACTTTTTTGAGTTATAAAACTTTGCCGCAAAATTTTTTAAACGCAAAGTTCACAAAGATTTACGCAAAGTTCGCAAAGGTTTTTTTGAGTAAATTTTATAAAATAAAAAAGTTCGCAAAGCTATATTAGGATAAAGCTTTGCGAATTTTGCATTTATATGCATGATCTTTGATAAAAAAAACTTTGTGAACTTTGCGTAACCTCTGCGCCCTTTGCGTTACATTACACAATCTAAATAAAAACTTATAACCTCAGTCCCGATAGCTATCGGGATAGCACCTTTATTCTTCCTACATTTTTTAAAGAAATCTTTATCGCAATGTAAATTTAAAATCATTAAAAACGTTGAAAAATAATAAGTGTTTTAGCAAAAACGATAAATATAATTCAAATTTTAACCTATAACGGTTTCGTAAATGAGAATATAGCATCGAAATTGGAGAATATAGTATTGTTTTTTTACTTACAACTGAAGTAATTTAGCATCAGAGAATTAGAACTATTAATTTAAAACTAAATACCATGAAAAAGATTGTAAGATTGAGTTTAGTAGCAGCATTGCTTTTCACAGGAATTAGCACATATGCAATTGATGGAGTAGCAGATTTTAATTTGCATGTACTTAAAGCTAATGGCAAATCGATCACTTTTGGTCTTAACCAAACGCAAAAAGCCAACTTAGCAATTTATGACAAAGAAGGAAATCTAATTTATTCTGAAAGTGCTTCAGGTAAAGATGGAATTTTAAGAACTTTCAGTCTAGAAGAATTTCCAGAAGGAACTTACTTCTTAGAAGTAGAAGACAATACAAAAAAAGCAAAATACGAAATCACAATAACTGATGATTCTACTGTTTTATCTAAAAACGCAGTTTCTTCGGTTTACAAACCAGGTTTTGCTAAAAATACAAGTGTGGCAGCACGCTAAAAAAGTTTATGCTTTCATAAAGTATAAAAGTGAGGTTAGATAGTTAGTAAGTTTAAAAACTTTCAAAAGTTTTAAAAACAGCTCTTTGTGGTTATTGGGCTGTTTTTTTTTGCTCTAAGTTTTTTTACCGCAAAGGCACAAAGAATTACGCAAAGTTCGCAAAGTTTTTTTCACAAAGCTTTACGAACTTTGCGTTTTTATAAACCTTTTACATAATAATTCTTAGCGTCTTTTTGAATAAATCTTTGAGCACTTTGTGGTTAAACACACCATTCTATATGTAAATAAATTCTTAGCTCATTGTAAATTAAAAATCAAGCAAAACATTGAAAAATAATAACCTAATTAACAAAAAAGTTAAAAATAATTCATGTTTTAACCTATAACGGTTTCGTAAATGAGAATATAGCATAGAAATCGGAAAATACAGTTGCGCATTTTCATGTATTACATAAGTAATTTAGCATCAGAGAATTAGAACTAATAATTTAAAAACTAAGTACCATGAAAAAGATTGCAAAAATGAGTTTAGTAGCTGCGTTGCTTTTCACAGGAATTAGCACTTACGCAATTGACGGAACGTCGGAGTTTAATCTTCACGTAATGAAAGCTAATGGAAAACTGATTACTTTCGCACTTAACAAAGTACAGAAAGCCAACTTAGCAATTTATGACAAGGACGGAACACTTATTTACTCTGAAACTGCTTCAGGTAAAGAAGGAATTTTGAGAACTTTTAGTCTAGAAGAATTTCCAGAAGGAACTTACTTCTTAGAAGTTGAAGACAGCGTAAAAAAAGCGAAATACGAGATCACAATTGGTGATACTGCCTCTCTATCTAGAAATGCAGTTTCTTATGCTTACAAAGCTGGTTTCGCTAAAAATTCGAGTGTTGCTGCACGCTAATTTTATACTCCAAAAAAGGTATAAAATAAGGTTAGAAAAAATTAAAAATTACATTTTTATTGTTTAAGAAACAGCTCTTGGTTGGTTACAGAGCTGTTTTTTTTTTGCTTTATACTTATTGTATTTTTTTCTATCGCAAAGTTCGCAAAGATTTTCGCAAAGCACACAAAGATTTTTTGTTTAAGATTTTGCAAGCCCAAAGTTCACAAAGTTTTATCCTTATAGCTTTGCGAACTTTTTTATTTTATAAAATTATTCAAAAAAAAACTTAGTGTGCTTTGCGAAAATCTTAGCGCACTTTGCGTTAAATTAATATATCATTTTTACTTACAGAGCTGTTTTTTTTATTTCTAAAATTGATGAAAAATAAATTTCAGTATGATTTAAGAAAAGTATTCTTATTAATAAAATAAGTGACTTTAAAACACTTAAAAAAATATTAAAATTTTAAAAACCGCGAGCCCAGTAATTACGTACATAGTTCAAACAAAATACAGAAATAGTTTCAATTCAGCAAGTTAACAGTTAAAAAATGCCAATTTATTGCTAAAAATTAAATTTGTATTTGTAGTTTTACGCGTTCCACATTTAGTAATTAACAATTTAAAAAAAACATGACAAAATTTACCAAAGCTGGTTTAGTTGCTGCCTTTTTTTTAGCGACTGTGTTTACCTATGCCATTGATGGAAAAGGTGATTACATTTTAAATATCAAAACAGGAAACGGAAAAGTAGTTAGCTTTACTTTAGACACTGTAGAAAATGCATCTTTCTCTATTTATGACGAGAATCACAACTTACTTTATGCGGGAGAATCTGCAGCAGACAAATTAGAGGTTTCAAAAACAATTAGTTTAGAAAGTTTTCCTGCTGGAACTTATGTTCTTGAAGTGAAAGCAAACGACAAAGTTGCGAAACACGAAATTAAAGTTGCTGCTAAAAAAGTAAAGACTGTAAAGTTAGACGAATCTGTTAACCAGAGTCCATCTTTTCGTCGTTAATTTTTTGCCCCCTAAGAATTAGAAAGCAGCTCGTACCAGGAGCTGCTTTTTTTATATCATTGTATTTTATGCTTTTAAATTATCAGGAAGAGAATCAAAAGACATTTGAAAGGCAAAGTCTCCTATTATGACTCCTTGAGCCAACAACAAATGGCCATTAGGGCTGGTAAATTCAAAATTTCCAACAGAAATGTTATGAATTATTCCTTGATAAGTTCCCATCGAAATAGTATTAACAACAACAGGATTTCCTTGCCCATCAACAAGCTCTGTTCCTGGCCTCAATTTTGAACCTCTAGTGTATTTGCCATTTGCAAGTAAAAAAGGTTGGTCTAAAGTGCAGATAATTTCTTGGTTATATCCTAAAATAATATAAAGTGCAGTAATACGCGCTTGAGCGCCTTGGCTAAAAGTAACTTTTGTTTCTGATGAAGATAGTTCAAGTCTGCCCGATTCTACTTTTGCAGAAAATGCCAAAACTGAGTCTCCTCTCTGTAAATCACTGATAGCTCTTTCTCCTGAAGGAGTAGCAATTTTAGTGTCCCCTGCCGTACATTTAAGGGTTAAATCATTTAATAGTTGATTAGAATCTGGTTCCATAGTTTTATGTTTTTAAGTGCCATCCAAAATACATCATTAAAAACACTTCGTTTAAAGTATAAATACCTGTTTTTAAAGCAACAAGCAATACAATACTATTTAAATATCAGGCAATTGTGCTTTTCTTAATCTTGAACCTATTTTAACGAGTTTCCAAAAAGAATCGGTTTCTGATGTCAACATTATTTTTTGAGATTCTTTAAAAACATAAGAATGTGCAAAAGCATAAATATAGTCCAGTAAATCGATCAATCTGAAACTTTGCCTGTATTCTGGCCTCACTTCTATGCTGTTGGCAAAACAAACATTCTCAGATTCTTGATCTCCTATAAAAAATAATCCTAAATGATCTGAAAACATTTTTATTACTTCAGTATTTACAGTTGTGCTTTCTTGAGTTTGTTTATTCAATAAAAAATCAAGAGTAAAAGACA
>NZ_DHEI01000039.1:7631-11831 GCF_002399805.1 Flavobacterium sp. UBA4854 | reverse complement strand
CTGAAAATGCAGTCTTTGATTCTTCATCTTGCAAAACCTCTATTTTATTTAAATATAGCTGAACTATCATCTTGAAAATCTTAATTGATATAAAATTAAATTTTTTACAAACAAAATGTAAAACACACAGAATCAATTACTTTGAAGAACGAAATATAATCGATAAAATCAAAAAAACATCGTTAAAAAACAACTTACATTACTGATTTACATATATTTGTACAACATAAATAACATTACGCATAAAATAAGAAGCCAAAATTGACGTTTGATTATTGATTAATGCTGTTTTTTGACAGCAAAACTATTCTCAAAAACAATTTAAAATACGAATGCCTGAACCAAACTAAAACTTATGCAAAAAAAACTTGTTATTTTAGTATTGTTAATCGTATTTTCGTTTCGTGCAGCCGCGCAAACTGAAACTTTTTATAAAACAGACAAAATCGGCGAAAAATATGCTTATGTCGATGTTATAAGAACCTACGAAAAGGTTGCTGCAAAGGGCTACAAGTCTGTAGATTTATTTCAGAAACTAGGAAACTCTTCTTATTCAAATTGCGAACTAGAAAAAGCTGCCGAATGGTACAGCGAACTCTTTGCTCTAACCACAGATTTAGATCCTGTTTATTATTACCGATACGCAGAATCGTTACGTTCGATTTCTGAAAATGAAAAAGCAGATGCGCTTATCGAAAAATTAAAACATAAACCAAAAACTTCCATAAAAAAGAAAGTCTAATTTGTTGAAGCTGATATAAAAAAACCTCTCATTTCTGAGAGGTTTTTTATTATTCCTTTGAGCATTCTAAATTATGACTACTTTTTAATTATTTTTTTATTGATTACCGAAGAAACGCCACTAAACTTAATTTTCATATTATAAACTCCACTACTTAAGCGTGATACGTCAACTCTATTCTTCTGGTAATCTGACAAAGCATCTACAAGTCTACCATTTAAATCAAAAAGTTGAACGCTTTCGATGCTATTCTCGTCATTTGAACCAATTTGAACAAAATCTGATGATGGGTTAGGAAATACTGTTACAAATTCTCTTTTATCATATACAATTGTATTCAAATTACTTGCGTATTTCCACAATGTATTGTCTTTTACATAATACAAAAAATCTTTATAAACGATTCCATCCCAAAAATTATCAAGTGCAGCAACATTTTCTATAGACTGCGAGCTTTTGTTTAAAATCCAACCTTTTCTTTTATGCAATGGTTCTTCTGATGCTGTATTAATAAAATAATCATTATTATTAATTTTAAAAATAGTCGCAGTATCAAATATTTCATTAAATATGAATGGTTGGACTGCACTTGGAGTAAGTTCTTTTAAATTTGTTATAGCGTTTGTACTTAAATCCATTGATAACAATGAAGTTCCTCCCGTATTATTTGGACCGCAAAAAAGTAAAGAATTATCTGCTTGAATTAAATTAGACGGAAAAAAATATTTTTGACCATATCCCTCATATACTATAGAGGTTTGATTGTTTGTTAAATTATACTTCCAAATTTGCATAGTTAAGATTTCATGATTCCAAAACATGAAATAAAGACTATTATCAGCCTTAATAACATTTCCATAAAAAACCAAATCAGTATGCGCATCCCATACATTGGAGACAATTTTTGTATTACCAACTGTACCATCTGTAGAATACAAATAATATCTGCTTACAAAATACAATTTATTATCATTTTCAATATAATGTGAAAGTGCAGGTGTGCCTCCCGAACCAGAACCGTTACCGTCCATTTCTTCCGTAATAGGATATGTCCCATCGGCTGTCCCATCGCTTCTCCATACTCTTGACATATCACTTAGATAAGGCTGAAAAGTAAAGATAAAAGTATTGTTGCATTTTCCTTCAAAAGTTGGCTCATTCCAAATTGATACATTATCTTTAACAATTACTGTTCCTGCTGTTGTTCCGTCAGTTTTCCAAACTTGCATTACATTTTCTTCTGTTTTAAGCAAAAAATAAATTGAATTTCCAACTGTTGTAAGTTTTAAAACTCTGCCATTAAGAAAGCTCGTAATTTTTGTAGTTCCAGCTTCAGTTCCATCGGTTTTCCATATTTCTCCAGTAGAGCTTTTGTCTTTAGCAATAAAATAATAATTATTATTCATCATTGCCCCAGTTCTCAATGTTTCTATAACCGAAGATCCCGAGCCTGGATATATATCTTTTATCAATTTTGTATTTGAAGTCGTGCCATCACTCTGCCATATTTCACGGCCAGCATCGGCTGTACTAGATTCAAACATAAACCGATCATTAACGTTTACAAAATTTGATGCATAGCTCGACAAATCATATATTTTTTGTTGAGCATTAGTTTGAGTAAAAACACAAAGCATTAAAAAAAATAGAAGTACTTTTCTTTTCATTTGGTTTGTTTAGCAAGTTTTTTTATTAAAAGTAAATATATAAGTATAAAATAGATGAACAAAAAGACCTATCATTTCTGAGAGACTTTTCTATTAAATTATAATCTTGCAATTTCACTTAATCAGCAATTTTATAATCGGTAAACTTATAAGTATTGTCCATTTTTCCCATTAATTCAACCGATTGAAAATTAACTCCTTCTTCTGTAACCTGATAATCGTAAACATCAATTACGCCATCGTAGTTATGCAATTCATAATACTTTCCGTTTTCAACCCACCATTTGCCATTTTCAGTTGTTTGATCGACTTTACCGCTTGGATAAATTACAACAAATAATAAAGTACTAGTTCCATTTTCAAAACGGCATGAAACCCAATATTTACTTACACCATCTTGCTGCTGTCCTGTTTCAGAGCCTTTCCAGCATCCAAAAAGTTTTGAGTCGTATGTTTTGTTTTCTGTTTTATTAGTTGCTTTTATGTCTTGCTTAACCTTGGTCTGGCAAAAACTCAAGCTTGTAATAAATAGCAATCCTAAAATAAAAATGCTTTTTTTCATTTAAAATTAATTTTTGAGGTTATATATAGTTTTTGGTTTTTATAATTGATTTGCCTTTCCGAGAAAGCCTTTCATCTCTATTTTTCTGGTTGCTAATATATACAAACAAATTTCTTCTAAATTGAGGAAAGCCGTAAAACGATATTTTTTTGTAAAATAAAAAACCTCCCATTTCTGAGAGGTTTTCTTTTATATAAAATTTACTATTTCTGATTTAGCAATTTTTCTAAATATTCTATTTTGTCTTTTTCTGCTTGAAGCAAACGCTCGTAAAGCTTTTTATTTTCTTCTACCGTTTCCATTAATTTATCTAATGGATTGAAAGTGCAATTATTAAGTCCAAAATAATTATTAGGACTTTCATTAAAAGTATTGAAATAATTAATTGCAGCTTCGTCTGAAAAATTCTTAATCGCTTCAACCGATACACCAAGTGCTTTTGCCACCTCAACAAGTTTTTCGTCATCAATAGTTTCGCTATTTTCCATAGCCGAAATCGCTTGTTGATTTGTTCCTAAAGCTTGCGCCAAAGCTTCCTGCTTCATATCACGAAGTTCACGAATACGGCTTATTTTTCGCCCTATATGATTTGGTTTTGTTAGTGTGCTCATAATTCAAAGATAATAATAAAGTGTCAAAATCGGTAAAATGTAAAAAACAGATTTTACGCCGTGCGATACAGTAAAAAATGATTTCGTACAGCAAAATCTATTTCTTCCTTCGCCGAATCAAACAAAAGTACAATTTTTCTTATATAAAATTCATAAAAGTCAAATTGCAAATCATTTAAAATATACGCCTTATGGAAACAAACCAAACAGAAAAGCTACAAAAACTGCAAAAATTAACCGCTCAGTATTTTACAACGCTACAACCAACCAATGAAGCCAACTCTTTTACCGCACAATTTAAAGTAGTCAATTATTTAGAACTCGGCTGCCTTATTACCGATTTACTAAAATTATGCATTCTAGCAATTGATAACGACATGCATAATTTCTCTAAAAAGGATAAAAGTGTAACTATTAATGTGAGTCTGATTTTGGAAACGATTCTGCATTTGTTTCCTATGGATGAAATGGAGTTTTTGGGTTTTGTTGGGGAGATTGTCGAATAGTTATATTTCAACCCCAATTAACACACAATCTTGTCATTTCGACGTAAGGAGAAATCTCCACGAGAAACTCGACAAAGATTGGATTCTCGTTGCGGAGCTACTTGCGAAGATT
>NZ_DHEI01000039.1:0-7557 GCF_002399805.1 Flavobacterium sp. UBA4854 | reverse complement strand
GAAGATTTCTCCTTACGTCGAAATGACAAACTTTATGAAATTTTGTTGTTTTGCTGGCGCGAGCGTCTCGCTCGTGCATTACTTTACGTTCACGAGCGAGACGCTCGCGCTATCGGGGCACTAGTGAACTACTTTTTTAATAGAATTTATTGAGAGGTTTAGATTCTTAAAAGTCTGCATAAAAAAGCCTGAAAGGCTAACAGCTCCAAAATAGGGCAACGCCCTATTAGCTAAAACTCAATGCAACTCGAAGCCCTGAAAGGGCGATAGACATTCTTGTTATCTAATTGCTTACGCCCTTTCAGGGCTTTCTTATTAAATCCTATTACAGACATTGGGCGTTTGCCCAATGCTAAAATGCTTTTAGGCCTTTGGCCTTATTGGAAAATTTCCAATAAAAAAACCTCTCATTCCTGAGAGGTTTTCAATATCATTAAAAAAACAAAAAATTACATATTCCTTCTATACTGCCCTCCCACTTCAAACAACGCCGAAGTAATCTGACCCAAAGAACAAACTTTAGTAGCTTCCATTAAATGATCGAATAAATTTTCGTTTTTAATAGCCGCTTGCTGTAATGTATTTAAATGTTCGTTTACTTTTGCCTCGTGGAAATTATGCAAGTTATCCAACATCGTAATCTGATATTGCTTTTCTTCTTCTGTGGCACGAATAACCTCAGCCGGAATTACCGTTGGTGAACCTTTTGAACTCAAGAATGTATTTACACCAACAATTGGGAAATCTCCGTTGTGTTTTAAGGTTTCGTAATACAAACTTTCTTCCTGAATTTTAGATCTTTGGTACATGGTTTCCATTGCACCCAAAACTCCTCCTCTTTCTGTAATTCTGTCGAATTCTTGAAGAACTGCAGTTTCAACTAAATCGGTTAATTCTTCAATGATGAACGAACCTTGAATTGGGTTTTCGTTTTTCGCTAAACCTAATTCTTTATTAATAATCAGCTGAATTGCCATTGCACGACGTACAGATTCTTCTGTTGGCGTTGTAATCGCTTCGTCGTAAGCGTTGGTGTGCAATGAATTACAGTTATCATAAATCGCGTATAAAGCTTGTAAAGTCGTTCTGATATCATTAAAATCAATTTCCTGTGCGTGTAGCGAACGTCCAGAAGTTTGAATATGATATTTCAGCATTTGTGCTCTTTCGTTGGCTCCGTATTTGTTTTTCATGGCTTTTGCCCAAATCTTACGTGCCACACGACCAATAACCGAATATTCTGGATCTACTCCGTTCGAGAAAAAGAACGATAAGTTTGGTCCAAAATCGTTGATGTTCATTCCGCGGCTCAAATAATATTCCACGTAAGTGAAACCATTAGAAAGCGTGAATGCTAATTGCGTAATTGGATTTGCTCCTGCCTCAGCAATATGATATCCTGAAATCGAAACCGAATAGAAATTACGAACGTTTTTAGTAATAAAATATTCCTGAACGTCGCCCATTAAACGCAACGCAAATTCGGTTGAGAAAATACAAGTATTCTGCGCCTGATCTTCTTTTAAAATATCGGCCTGAACCGTTCCACGAACTTGAGCTAACGTTTTTACTTTTATTTCGTTATAAACGTCCAAAGGTAAAACCTGATCTCCCGTAACACCCAAAAGCATTAATCCTAAACCGTTGTTTCCAGCAGGAAGTTCGCCTTGGTATTTCGGTCTTTCGATTCCTTTGTCTTTATATAATTTGTTGATTTTGGCTTCAACTTCTTTTTCTAAATCATTTGCTTTGATGTAAATCTCACATTGTTGATCGATTGCGGCATTCATAAAGAAACCTAACAACATTGGCGCAGGTCCATTAATGGTCATACTTACCGAAGTTAAAGCATGAACCAAATCGAAACCTGAATATAGTTTTTTAGCATCATCCAAACAGCAGATTGAAACTCCTGCATTTCCAATTTTTCCGTAAATATCTGGACGTAAATCTGGATCATTTCCGTATAAAGTTACACTGTCAAAAGCAGTAGAAAGACGTTTTGCTGGCATTCCTGCACTTACATAATGAAAACGTTTGTTGGTTCTTTCTGGTCCGCCCTCGCCCGCAAACATTCTCGACGGATCTTCGCCTTCACGTTTAAACGGATATAATCCTGAAGCAAACGGAAATTCTCCAGGAACATTTTCCTGCAAATTCCAACGCAAAATATCGCCCCAGCCTTCATATTTAGGCAAAGCAATTTTTGGAATCTGTAAATGCGATAAACTTTCAGAATGCGTTGCAATCTTAATTTCTTTATCACGAACTTTAAACGAGTAAACCGGATTTTTGTATTTCGCTACTTTTTCATCCCAATTCAGGATAATTTCCCAATTGTACGGATCTAAATCCATTTTTACTTTATCAAATTGATTTAGTAAAAGATTTAAAAAGATTCTGTTTTCGTCGTGCTCAGCAATTCCGCTTGGCAAAACAGTTGAATCGTCGATTCCTGCTTTGGTAATCTGCGGAACTTTTCCAGAAACCGATTCTATGGTTTTGAAAATTCCATATAATTTCTGCGCTACTTTTTGCTGCGAAAGCGCTGTTTCATCATAAGATCTGTTATTCTCTGCAATTTCAGATAAATAACGCGTTCTGTGTGGCGGAATCACGAAGATTTTCTCGCTCATTTCTTTTGTGATTTCAAAAGTCGATTTCAAATCTGAAGCCGTTTTTTCAACCACTTTATCCATAATCGCTTTGTAAAGCGTGTTCATTCCCGGATCGTTAAACTGCGAAGCAATCGTTCCGAAAACTGGCATTTCGTCTGGGCTTTTATCCCAAAGATTATGGTTTCTTTGATATTGTTTTTTTACATCGCGTAAAGCGTCTAAAGCTCCGCGTTTATCAAATTTGTTTAAAGCCACTAAATCAGCAAAATCAAGCATGTCGATTTTTTCCAATTGTGTTGCAGCTCCAAACTCTGGTGTCATCACGTATAAAGAAACATCAGAATGATCCATAATTTCTGTATCAGACTGACCGATTCCTGAAGTTTCTAAAATAATCAAATCGTATTTTGCCGCTTTTAAAACCTGAATCGCTTCGGCTACATATTTAGATAAAGCCAAATTCGACTGACGTGTTGCCAGCGAACGCATGTAAACACGAGGATTATTAATCGCATTCATTCGGATTCTGTCGCCTAAAAGTGCTCCTCCAGTTTTTCTCTTTGAAGGATCGACAGAAATCAATCCGATTGTTTTTTCTGGAAAATCAATTAAAAATCGGCGAACCAATTCGTCAACCAAAGAAGATTTTCCTGCACCGCCCGTTCCTGTAATTCCTAAAACTGGAATTTTAGAAGTGGCATTGCTTTCATGAATTTTATCAAAAACTGGTTTTGCAATTTCTGGGAAATTCTCAGCTGCAGAAATTAAACGTGCGATTGCCGTTGGAACTTTATTTTCAATATGATCAATTTCTCCATTCAGTTTATCTCCAATAGGAAAATCAGCTCGCTGAACCAAATCATTAATCATTCCTTGAAGTCCTAAAGAACGGCCGTCATCTGGAGAATAAATTCTTGTAATACCATATTCGTGCAATTCTTCGATTTCGCTTGGAAGAATTACTCCGCCTCCACCTCCGAAGATTTTAATATGTCCTGCTCCTTTTTCGCGAAGCAAATCATACATATATTTAAAGTATTCGTTGTGTCCGCCTTGGTAAGAAGTCATTGCAATAGCATTGGCATCTTCTTGAATTGCGGTATTTACCACTTCTTCAACGCTTCTGTCATGACCTAAGTGAATTACCTCAACGCCCGTAGACTGTATTATACGACGCATGATATTGATGGCAGCATCATGTCCGTCAAAAAGTGAAGCTGCAGTAACAATTCTTACTTTATTTTTAGGAATATATGGGATTTGTTGTTCCATTTTATGAATATGATAATTTTAAGCGACCAATGTACAAAATATTTTAATATTTGATTGCAATCAGCTATTTATGTTTTAAAAAAATACATCGATTTCGTTAATAACTATACTATAACCGTTTAACCCTATTATAATATTCAAATACCCTCTACAGACAAGCCGTACAATTATAAATAAAGATTTTTGCATCAAATTAAAGCGAAACAAAATGAATGAGAATTTAAAGATAAAAAAGAAATCTCTAGAAAATATTGAGTATGCTTATGATTACTTACAAATTATTCTTGCAAAATACTATGACTTAATCAAAAAAATTGGTGATGAGGATTGGACAAAACATTTTATAGATGACCAACATTGTTTGTTATCGTATGCAACGTTATATGAACAGGTGCAAAATGGCGGATTTATTGAATTAATTTGGAATGGATATTATTCTTATATTTTTGAAACACCATTAATTGAGACACTTTATAAATGGGGCACCCCAAACACAGCTAAACTATTAGAAAAAATAAAATCAGACTGTAATAAATTAGCAAATGAAATAGAAAATTGGAATAAGTCAGACTTGGAGTTATTTTCAAAACTTTACAAGAAACATCCCCAATTTGAAGCATTTGACAATGAATTCTACGATGACGATGGTGTACTTGAAATCAAAAATTATGTAGAAAAAAATTTAAGCAATTTTATAACTGTTGAATAAATAAACAACTATAATAAAAAAGGGATTTGTCGAACAATTTGACAAATCCCTTTTTTTATTTCTATTAAGGTAACAATTTACGTAATTAATTGATATAGTTAAAGAAAGCTTAAAGACATGGCAATTTCGCAACATTTAAATAAAATCAGGAAACATGTTTTGAGTACTCCAATAGTAATTTAGCAGTGTAGAAAGGCCCCAAATTTTTACCAACGACTTACATAGAAAAGTAATAACGTAAAAATTAAAAAAATGAGAACATTTTATTCATTCACCGTAATTTTAGGTTTGAGTTTTTTTGTATTTTCTTTTAGTAAACTTGAAAGCACTAATACTACATATACAAAAACTTCAAACAACACAATCGTTTACCATAATAATCATGATGTAGACGAAATTTCGAACGACTTCTTTAAAAGATATTCTGATTTGAAAAGATATAAATCTGATGTGATGTCGTTGTACAAAAACAGAACTCTTGGAACGATTTGGTTTGATGAAGACGAAATCAGCGAATTTGGAACTGTTTTGTATGAAAAAGCAAAAAAAACAAATGATTTGGTGATTCCTTATCAAAAAGAAATTGATCAATTGTTTAACTCTTCATCAGACAAAAGCACTCTTTCTCAAACTGATGCAGACATGTTATTAAGTTCTTTGTATGTTTTATACACTAAAAAAAATAACGCAGATAAGAAAAAACTAGCTTACAATGAAATGCTGAAAGATTTCTTGAACTATAGCACAATCGAAGAAACAGCTACAGTTGATGCTAATGCAAAAGTGGAATATGATCAATATTACAAATTGCAAGATATTCTAAAAAAATACAAAAGATTAGAAAATTCTAGCAAATGGAAACCAATTGTTCCTGCAGAAATTCCATACAAAGATTTACGTCCAGATGCGGTTTCAAATACTATTGCACAGGTTAGAACTCGTTTGTACTTATTAGGAGATTTAAAAAATGACTCTAAAAGTGATGTTTATGATCGTGAATTGATGGATGCCGTAATGAAATACAAAGTTCGTAATGGTTTTAAACCCAATTATATTTTAGCAGAAGAACATATTAAAGAAATGAATGTTCCGCTTGAAGATAAAGTTGCGACTTTAAAACTTAATATGGAAAGATGTCGTGAAATTTCGGCTTTAATTGCTGCTAGCGATGAGTATGTATTGGTAAACGTGCCTTCTTATGAATTGATTTATGTGAAAAACGGAAAAGTTCAATTGACTTCGCCTGTATTTGTGGGAGCGCCTTTAACTAAAACAACCATTTTTAATGGTGAGATAGACAGAATTGTTTTTAGCCCTTATTGGACAGTTCCGCAAAGCATTGTACAAAATGAATTAAGATCTAAAATTGCATCAGATCCAAATTATCTTGCAGAGAAAAACATGGAAATGATTAACGGACAAGTAAGACAAAAACCAGGACCAGACAATTCTTTAGGATTAGTAAAATTTATGTTTCCAAATCCAGATGATATTTATATGCACGATACGCCATCTAAAACTTTATTCGATTTTGAAAAAAGAACTTTCAGCCACGGATGCATTAATGTGAAAATGGCTAAAGAATTAGCTGTTGCAATGCTGAAAGATTATCCTGAATGGACTCAAGAAAAAATAGATAAAGCTATGGCTGGTAAAGTAGAAAACAGTTTTAAACTGACAAAAAAAGTACCTATTTATATTACTTATTTTACTTCACTGGTAAATGAAAAAGGTGAAGTTGGTTTCTTTCAAGATGTTTATGAAAAAGATGCCAACTTGACGGAAACATCTATTACTGTAAATTAATTCTATTTAGAATTAACATAAAAATCGGAAGCTCACAATGTGGGCTTCCGATTTTTTTTCGTCAACAAAAAAACCTTAATGTGTTGTTTTTAAAACTTTTAGGTCTGAAAATATTTTTAATTGCTCCATACCTTTGCCCCATATTAATACCACTAATTTTTATTAATCATGAAAACTGAAAACATTGAGGGATTAACACTTTTTGAAATTAATTTGTTGATACAGCAAGGCGGAAGATTTGTAATGTTTCCTAATATAATGTCTAAACTTAAAAGCATTTATTTTGTTCGCCCTAAAGAAAAAATATTCAAATATGCCTTAAAGCATTTTTTCAAAAATATCTCGAATGGATGGCGAGACTTTCCTTTAAGACCATTTTATATTTCAAAATCTTTATTTTATTTGGCAATAGGCAGTAAAGATTATACCGTTAATGTATTGACCGATTTAAATCGAATCAATCCAATTTACAATCCAAATTTATATTGCCTAGAATACGTTTAAAGCCCTTTTTTGTCCCAAACAAATTATAATTTTTCAAGGCAAAAAAGCAATTTAAAAGCATAATTGAAACAAACGAATTGCTTTTTGCTCTTGAAAAAATTGCAATCTGAAATCATTTTATTCACTTTGCAAGATGCCTTTTTTACTGAACAGAAAACATTAAAAATTTACTATTTGTATATTAAAAATAACGTAAAATGTTATTCTTAAATCTTTTAAGGGTAATGTTATTTTAACTTTTTTTCTTCTTTTGCTTTATTGTTTAGCCCCATTTTTTTTATAACCGTTTAAAAATTAAACCATTATGAAAACAAATAACGTAGAAGGTCTCACGCCGTTTGAAATAAATCTTTTAATTCAGCAAGGAGGAAAGTTTATCATTTTTCCATTTATTATTTCTAAAATGGTAAAAAGGATTAAAGAAACTAATATCTATTTTATTCGACCTAATGAAAGCACATTCAAATATGCTATGAAACACTTTTTTTTGAATTTATCGCTAAGCTTGCGCATTTCCCCTTTGGCTCCAATTTATATTATAATGTCATTATTTTATTTAATGAAAGGCGGGAAAGATTATACAGAAACTATGTTAGAAGATTTAAACACCAATAGTCCAATTTACACGCCTCAATCTAAATTATCATA
>NZ_DHEI01000024.1:16106-20089 GCF_002399805.1 Flavobacterium sp. UBA4854 | reverse complement strand
GTTTTATCATCATCAAAAGAAATAATGTCAAAACCATTTTCGTCTAGTTTTTTTAGATTCAAGTGATCCATTATTCCAATATATTTGAAATATTGATGAAGATTCTGGCCTTCGCCTAAACCTCCGATATAATGAATTCCTGTATCAAAAATGGTTTTATCTCTAACGAAAGTCTGAAGATTTCCTCCATATTGATTGTTTTTTTCGAGTACACAAACGCTGTAGCCTTCTTTTGCCAGAATAACAGCAGAAACCAATCCGCCTAAACCACTGCCAATTATGACTACATCGTACTGTTTTTTCATTCTTTTTTCTTTAAAACTAGTAAAGCATTTTCTTCAGAAACAATTTCAAAATTCTCAAACTGACTTTTTAAACGAGAACAATTGACTAAAATTATAAAAGAAACATTTTGAATCCCTTTTTCGATTTCATCGTGATAGCTTTCGTCAGAAATTAAAAGTACATCGTAATGATTTTCAGATGGCGATTCTAATTTGTCGAGATATGTTATTTTTCTCTTTTTAACTAAATAATTTGTTTTGGCTACCAACAATTTTTCTTCATCATTTATTAAAGAAAATATTTTTCGCTGTGGTTCCTGTAAAGCCAATAAAACATCCAACTGGCCGTAATCGCTTCCTAAATGAAGGATTTTTGCTTTTGACGCAATGTGTTTATTTAAACTGTAATACGTTTCGAGATTCTGTTTCAAATCCTTTTTTACGCTTTGCCCAATTTCAATTTCTTTGTAATCGTAACTGTTGATTAACATTGTTTTGAAATAATCTGGACCTTCAAGTTCTTGTCTTATTTTGCGATATTCTCCTTTAAAAAACGAACTGATTTGTTTGGTTCTTTCGGCATAATTATTTCCAAATGAAAGATCATCTGGAGCAATTCTTTCTAAAATCGTAACCGTCAATTTTCCGTGGTGAATGACAAAATCACCTTTTGGAATTAGTTCTGAAGCACCGTGAATAACAACAGGAATAATATCCAGTTTAAATTCTTCGGAAAGGAAAAAAGCACCTTTGTGGAATCGCTTAATCACATTGCTTTCGGAACGAGTTCCTTCTGGAAAAACCATTAACGAATAGCCTTGTTCTATTTTTTTTCTTAAATGTTCAACGCCGCCTTCAAGACCTTCAGAAACGGGGTAAAAACCTGCTTTTCTAACAACTCCGCCAAAAATAGGAGAATTGTAAACCCAGTCGCTTACCAAAAAAATGATTTTTGGGCTTAACATTCCGATTGACAGAATATCTAAGAACGAAGAATGATTGGCAATAATTACCGCTGGTTTTTCGAAAGTTTCATTGAAATTATTAATGACTCTTTTGCGAATAAACGGATTAGAATACAATACCGATTTCATGAATTTTGAAATCACATATCGGAAAGCTTTCATTTTTGATTTTTTGTTGAAAGGCAAAATCGGCATAATGGTAAAACTGAAAATCGACATTACGATTCCGCCTAAACCATAATAAGCAAACGAAATTACACCATGAACAAATGTTCGCAATTGAAAAGGAGGATTTCCTTTTTTGGGACGATTTGATAAAAACAGTTTGAATAAAATCGGATAGAAAATAAACGTAATAATCAGCGCGGCAAAAACTCCAATTAAGGATACCAGTGAAATAGAAGTAAGCGCTGGATGTTTAGCAAAAATCATGGCGCCAATTCCTAAAATGGTTGTGATAACTGCCAGAATAATTGAGGTTCTGTAAATGGCAATTTCATTGACTCCATTGGTGTATTCTTTTTGCAATGCACTAGTCATGAAAATACTAAAATCGACTCCGTGACCAAAAATTAAAGTGCAGACAATCATACTGAAAATATTCATCTGAATGCCAAAAATGCCCATAATTCCTGCAGTCACAATTCCAGTTAATGCAATAGGAATACAGCTTATAATTACTAATTCGATTCTTCGGAAAAAGAAAAATAGAATTAAAATTACAGCAACAAATGAATAATTTACAAGCGAATTAAAATCGGTTTTTAGAGTGCTAAAAAACGTTTCGTTCATCTGCTGACGATCAATCGCAATGATGTTTTCTTTTGCGGAAGCCGATTTTACAAAAACATCTCGTTGTTCTGGCGATACTTTTACTAAAGTTGAAATCGTATAAAAACCATTTTTTTCGGTTATAAATTCTTGTAACTGGAGCGCTTTAATTTTTAGAAATTCAGCTGCAGAAACAGGCTTAAAGTCAAAATCTAAATGATCAAAAAATAGATTGTATGTTGTGGGTTTAAAACCAAGTTTTGAACCTTCAGCAATTAATTCTGATTTTATGAATTCTTTTTTTTGTGAAGTCCAGAATGAATTCCATTTTTTAATTTTTTCTATTTGAGCTTGTTGCGAAAGTACAATTCCACCGACAGAGCTGAAATTTAGAATTTTGTCTTGTTGTTTTGCTGCAGATAAATCATCAAAAAGTTGGCTATTATGCTGTAAAGCTTCTTCCATGGTTTTTCCGTAAGAAGCGACATAAATCGTTTTGGAAGTTAAACTTGTGCTTTCTTCCAATTGTTTTTCGGCAGCTTTGATTTCTTTCGGAATAAAATTTAGTTGCGATAAATCGTTATTGAAACCTACATCATTATAAGTAAAACAACAGATTATGGTAATGATAACGCAAAGTCCGATTAAGATTTTATTGTTGTGAAAAGAAAAATGAGCCATTTTATCGATCACATTTTTCTTGTGCTCTGCCGGATTTTCTGTTGGTTTGTATAAATGCGGAACAATCAAAAGCGAGAAAACTCCGGTTGCCATAACGATAACAGCAGCAAAAATTCCGAGATCATTTAACGCATCCGATTTTACAAAAAGCAGACATAAAAAAGCAACAGCAGTTGTAGAACTGCTCATGATGACTGGCATCGTAATGTCTTTGTACAACGTTTTTACATCGCTATTATGTTTGTAATGTGTGAGAATGTGAATGGAATAATCAATCGTAATTCCCAATAAAATAGAACCAATTCCTAGTGAAATTGCTGAAATTTGTTCTCTCACAAAGTATAAAAAGGCAACCGCAAACAAACCGCCAAAAACGGTCGGCAGAAAAATAATCAGCGGAATTAGGACTTTTCTATAAAATAAAATCAGAATCAGCATTAAGGTAAACATCGCGATGGATGTTGTCAAAATGATATCTCCTTTAATCTGATTGGCATTGGCAACGGCAATTAAAGCAGAACCAAAATAACTAATAGACGTTTTTCCTTTAAATTGTGTATTGAGATTTTCCTGAATCGATTTCAGTTTTTCAGCAAAAATGGTATTCTTTTCTGTTTCGCTTGACGGAATATTTGAAGTAATAAAAAGCAGTAATTTCTTTTTATCCTTTGTCATTACAAAACCATTTTCGAGCGTAAAATCATCGCCAATATTTAATTGCTGTAATTTTTTTAAAGCAATAAAAGAAATCCCAAACGGATCTTGCAGAATAAAATCTTTGGTTATAAATCCAGACGGAGAAATAATCGATTTGTAATTTCCTTGAACGGTTGCTGCAATGCTGTCTTTTTGAAGTTTCTTCTCAATAGCCAAATAATCGTTATCATCTAGAAAAAGAGGCAAATTATTGTAAACAAAATCGATAGTTTCTTGAATGTTTTCTTCGTCAATTTTTCCTTGAATTCCCGTTATGTAAGGCTTGCAGGATTTAGAAACGCTGTCAGAAAATATAGTTGCCATTTCTTTCAAATCCTCGACAGAACCATTTTTATCCAAGCTAAAAATTACGGTAGTTTTATCGGCAAAGTTTAATTGTTTTAAAACTTTGGCAGTAACATCGGTTTTGTCGTTGGTTGGAATAAGTTTGGTAATATCTTCTTCAAACTTCAATCTTGAAGCGAAAAATCCAAAAACTAGAAGCATCAGAACAGCCAACACAACCGAAAGAGATTTTCTTCGGTTTACAAATAAATGAATGGCGTAGAAGTATTGATGCATGGTT